>NZ_JBFTQY010000100.1:0-19235 GCF_056399245.1 Rhizobium sp. 01N447_2 | reverse complement strand
GTCAATAGTCGCGATGCGGAAATCGCGGTGGACAACGACGTTCGTCTTCAACGGATCCTCCCGTTTATATATCAGATTTTTTGTTTTCTTGCCTCTAACTTGATATCAGGAATGTTGTTCTGTCAACTGAGTTGCGTTTTTAATCATACTAATGAGGATTTGTGAGAAAATTGTTTTTTTCCAGTATGTTGTCGTATTTTTTCGATCATCAGAACTGGAAAGAAGCGTGAGATTTAAATCAAGATTTCCGATTTTGATTTTTCAGACGTGCAGCCGCATGATGATATCGCGTCCGTGATTTYCGAAGCCGCGGCCGAAAATATTGACGCCGCCGGTATGGCCGGCATTCTCGGCGATACCGACCCGGAGCCGGATGGAGGAATGCTGGGCAAGCGCGAGATCRCTGAGCGTGACATTCGATGCGGCGATACCGTCGATGAAGGTTCCGCGCGTGGAGATGCGCCAGGTCTTCATCATCCCATATTGCGAGCCCTCGAGCTTCCACCATGCCGGCGTGAAGGCGCCGCGCTTGTCGCCGTAGTCGCCAGGAGACGTCCAGGTTCCAATGGCCATTCCATTGACCCAGAGCGTTATGTCCGAGGGCCAGTCCGGATTGGTGCCCGGCACTTCCGACGACAGCTCCAGCGAAAACTCGATGGCGCGGATATCCTTGTTCAACACCTTGGCGTTGTTGGGGAATTTATATTCCACATATCCCCTGCCAAACCAGACGAGCCCGGCCTGCATGCGCTGCGGATCCAGGAAATAGTCAGGGACATCGAGCGGGCCGATGACGCTCTCGGTGGAGCAGAGACCGCATGGCGCATGGACGTCACAACTGGTGTAGAGCCCGACCGGCATCTCGACTTCGATAATATTATTGGCCCTTTGGGCGGCACTTTCCTCAAAGCTGATCAGAATTTCGCTGTAGATCGCAGAGCAGATCTTCTGGTTTCCCTTGCGCGCCTTCGTCAGCTGGGAATCCACAAGCCGGGCGTCTTCCAAGATCTGGATCCCGGTGGCGACGGTCGATTGAGGAAGAGAAAGAGCACGCGCGATGTCGTTGATATTCATCGGCCCTTTGGCGCAAAGCAGCTTGAGCATCTCGAGCCGGGCCGGTGCGGAAAGCGCACGTATCGCATCATTATTCTCGCCGGCGGCAATCGTCAAAAACGAGCGTTCCATCATTCCCCCACTATTTCCGATGAAATGATGTATATCGGAAATCATGATACATCAAGTGGGAATACTTCGCCGGTTTGATTGTTATTGTTGAGAAAGGTGTCCTAATGCCCGGTCGCCTCAGGCTGCAGATCGGCATCGGTCAGGGTTCCGAGGAAGGCGACGATGTCATCGATCTCGGGATCGGTGAGGGCGGGCGCGTCGCCCGGCTTCCTGCCGAAGGGCGGATCCTGGTTGAGATTATCCCAATAGGCCTGTGGCAGGTCGTCATATTTCCGAACCGTGCCATCTGAATATTTCGGATACCAACGGCCGGGATCGCTGTCGCGCGTCGCATAGAAGGAGACGACGTCGCGCAGCGAGTGGAAATAGCCGTTGTGAAAGAAGCTCTTCTTCAGCGCGACATTGCGCAGCGTCGGGGTGCGGAACAGGCCGCAATATTCGCGGCGTCCGGCAAAATCGGTGCGCTGGGGGCCGCAAAGACCGAGATCGTGATAGGTGGGGTCACTGTTGGCCGGTATCGCCATGTTGCGGGGTGCGGCAAGCCCGAGGAAGCCGAAATCGGAAAATTGCGGCGGCTCGCCGTCATTGGCGGGCTCGCTTAAGTGACAGCTCGAACAGTTGCCCTTGGCTGGGTCCTCGAACAATTGTCGTCCGTGCAGCTCCTGCGCCGTCAGCGTCGCCCTGCCGGCGAGAAAGGCGTCGTAGCGGCTGGAATAGGGATAGAAATCCGGGCCGCTCTGTTCGAAGGTGGCAAGCGCCTCGGCGGCGGCATCGAAGGCATCCTCGGGATTGTCGAACACCGTCTCGCCGAAGGCAGCCTTGATATCGCCGGCATAGGCAGCCTTCTGCAGCTTCGCCGCCACCTCGGCTGCATCCCTGTTGCCCATCTCGAAGGGTGAGAGCAGCGGGATCTTCGCCTGATCGGCGCCGTGATCGACCCGGCCGTCCCAGGTCAGGCCGCCGGTCGGGCCGTTGTCGACGCTTTCGTCGCCTTCGTCCTCGGAATCATAATAATGCTCGGTGAAGGACGGCACGGATTGCAGGTAACGCAGCGTCGGAACGGCGCGCAGTCCCGGCTGGTCCCGATGCTCGCCGCCCATTTCGACCGGCATGGCCGATGCCGGGCTGAAGGCGCGAGCCGGATCATGGCAGGAAGCGCAGGCCTGAAGCCCCGAGGCCGACAACGAGGGATCTGAGAATATCTTGCGGCCGAGCGCGCCGAGCGTTTCGGCCCGGGCGAAGGCCTCGGTGCGTGACATCGGCCCGGGATGAACACCGGCGGCAGCCGCCGCGCCGCTTTGCCGCAGGGGAAGAAGGGCAAGACCAAGCGCCACGGCACCCATGCCGACGGCCAGGCCGGACCGCACAAGCCAGATGATCATCGTCGTCATGATAAGGATTCCAATAAGTTAGTACTGGTTTCCTCCATGATCGAACCTCGCTGCAACAAATTGATGACGGCCAGTCTCCTGCGGCATCACGGCAAGCCCTGATGTCACAAAGTTGATAGACGGCGGGAATAGCGTCAGCGCGCCCCCGAGCGTTCTCCGCTCCCTCTAGCCAACGCCCCCTAGCCATGAGGTACTCCCCGTGAAAAGACTGAAACTCCTCCATTCCATCTGTCTCGCCGGATCGGCCATCGTGCCGTTTGCCATGGCGACGGCRGCCCATGCGGCGCCCGCCGGTTACGACAAGATCGACAATGTCGTCGTCATCTATGCCGAAAACCGCAGCTTCGATAATCTCTACGGCAGCTTTCCCGGCGCCGACGGGCTCTCGAACGCGACCGCCGATCGCGCCCGCCAGCTCGACCGCGACGGCCAGCCGCTGTCCGAACTGCCGCCGGCCTGGGGCGGGCTGACCGCCAAGGGTGTCTCGCCTGCCGTCACCGAGGCACAGTCGGCCCATCTTGCCAACGCCTCCTTCGCGATCGACGATCCGAAGGGTTTCGCAGAGGCGCCTTCGGTCATCACCCGCGACCTCTGGCATCGCTTCTACCAGGAGCAGATGCAGATCGACGGCGGCAAGAACGACAAGTTCGTCGCCTGGGCCGATTCCGGCAGCCTCGTCATGGGCCATTACGACGGCTCCATCCTGCCGATGTGGCAGGTTGCCAAGAAATACGTCATGGCCGACAACTTCTTCCAGGGCGCCTTCGGGGGTTCGTTCCTCAACCACTTCGCGCTGGTCTGCGCCTGCGCGCCCTATTATCCGGATGCCGACAAGAGCCCGGCCAAGCCCACCATCGCCAAGGTCGACGCGGACCGCACGTCGCTGACCGTGGCGGAAAACGCCCCGAAGTCGGCGCTGGAGGGCGCACCGAAATTCGTCTCCGACGGCGCGCTGACGCCTGATTTCTACGCCGTCAACACCATGCAGCCGCCCTACCAGCCGAGCGCCAATCCGCCGGCCAAGGACGGCGATCCGGCCTATGCCGATCCCGCCGCCGCAACGACGCTGCCGCCGCAGCATGAAATCACCATCGGCGATCTCATGTCGCTGAAGGGCGTCAGCTGGGCCTGGTATAGCGGCGCCTGGCAGGCGGCCCTGGATGGCAAGAATGCCACCCCGGTACCGAATTTCCAGTTCCATCACCAGCCGTTCAATTATTTCGCCAATTTCGCGCCCGGCACGCCTGCGCGTGCCGAACATCTGAAAGATGGCGGCCTTGCCGGCGAAGCCTTCCTTAGGGATATCGACGATGGCAAGCTGCCGGCGGTTTCTTTCTACAAGCCGCAGGGCAACCTCAACGAACATGGCGGCTACGCCGATGTTTCGAGCGGCGACCAGCATCTTGCCGATATCGTTTCCCACCTCGAGAAGAGCCCGCAATGGGCCCATATGCTCGTCATCGTCACTTATGACGAGAATGGCGGCTTCTGGGATCACGTCGCGCCGCCGAAGGCCGATCGCTGGGGTCCGGGCAACCGTATTCCGGCCTTCATCATCTCGCCCTTCGCCAAGGGCGGGATGGTCGATCACACCCAGTACGACACGACGTCGATCATCCGCTTCATCACCGCGCGCTACGATCTGCCGGTGCTGCCCGGCATCCTCGCCCGCGACAAGGCGCTTGGCAATAACGACCGGCCGCCGATGGGCGACCTCACAGCGGCGCTCGACCTGACGCATTGACCGATTACGAGCGGCCCCGGCGCTGACTGGGGCCGCTCTGTCCCAATTTGCTGTCAGCGCCGCAGCAGCGGACGCAACGCGGCCTGCGTTTCCTTCAGCAGTGGCAGATAGCGTTCCTTCATATCCGCCGCCGGGACGAGGGCGGCCGGCGCGCCGATGTTTATTGCCGCGACCGTTTCGCCGCGGTCGCTGTCGACGGGTACGGCAATGGAGCAGAGGCCGATCTCCAGCTCCTGATCGATGATGGCGTAACCCTCAGTTCGGACCCGGCGGAATTCGGCGATCAGCTCGTCCGGATCAGTCTTCGTATTCACAGTGTTTTGCTTCAGCTCGCTGCGGGCAAGGATGGCGCGCGCTTCACTCTCTGGAAGGGCTGCGAGCAGCACGCGGCCCATCGAGGCGCAATAGGCGGGCAGGCGGCTGCCGGGGGTCAAGTTGATCGACATGACACGGCGCTGCGAGGCGCGGGCGATATAGACGATATCTGTGCCGTCGAGCACCGAAGCCGAGGCGCTCTGGCCGGCCTTCTCCGAGAGATGATCGAGATGCGGCTGCAACAGCGCCGGCAGCGGCGTCGCCGCGAGATAGGCATGACCAAGACGCAGGATCTTCGGCGTCAGCGTAAAAAACTTGCCGTCATAATCGGCATAACCGAGCTCGGCGAGCGTTAGCAACGAGCGGCGCACGGTGGCGCGGTCAAGCTCCGTCAGCTTGGCGGCCTCGGCGATGGAAAGCCGCTGCCGCGTTTCGCCGAAGGCTTCGATAACCTTCAGGCCGCGGGCGAAGCCGCTGACGAAATCCGTTTCGCGCATGGGTCCAGTCTCCAATGGATTCACTCATTTTGTGCGATATATGAACAAATGTCAAATATCGCACAAATACATTGCCGGCTGGCCCGCCGCCCTTTATGTCTACGGGAAAGGACGGGGTGGAGAGTTCCCGGCCGCATCTAGCCAAGGAGAGATCCCGCATGGACAAGACAGTCGGGAGCACGGCGGAAGCCGTCTCTGAGATCGGGGATGGCGCGACCGTCATGATCGGTGGTTTTGGTGGCTCGGGCGCGCCGATCGAGCTTATTCATGCCTTGATCGACAAGGGCTCCAAGGGCCTCACTGTGATCAACAACAATGCCGGCAACGGGCGCATCGGTATCGCCGCGATGATCGATGCCGGCATGGTCAGAAAGATGATCTGCTCTTTCCCGCGTTCGTCGGATCCGCGCGCCTTTACCGATAAATATCTGGCCGGCGAAATCGAGCTCGAGCTGGTGCCGCAGGGAACGCTTGCCGAGCGCATCCGCGCCGGCGGGGCCGGCATCCCGGCCTTTTATACGCCGACGGCCTACGGCACCGAACTTGCCAACGGCAAGGTCATCGCCGAATTCGATGGCCGTCATTACGTGCAAGAGCGCTGGCTGAAGGCCGACTTCGCGATCGTCAAGGCTGCGATCGGCGACATCCAGGGCAATCTCACCTACAACAAGGCTGGCCGCAACTTCAATCCGCTGATGTGCATGGCGGCGGCGAAGACCATCGTCCAGGTCTCATCCATCGTACCGGCCGGCGGCATCGATCCCGAACAGGTGGTGACACCAGGCATCTTCGTCGACCGCGTCGTCGCTGTTCCCAATCCCGAGCAGGAAGAAGAGCTCATTCGAGCCGGAGTGGCCTACGTATGACCATCGACACTCGCCCCATTAACACCCGTGAAGACATCAAGCTTTCCAATGCGCAGATCGCCTGGCGCGCCGCGCAGGACATCGCCGACGGCGCCTATGTCAACCTCGGCATCGGCTTTCCCGAAATGGTCGCGCGTTATCAGCCGCCTGGCCGTCAGGCGATCTTCCACACCGAAAACGGCATCCTGAATTTCGGCGAGCCGCCGGCGGCAGGCGAGGAAGACTGGGACCTGATCAACGCCGGCAAGAAGGCGGTGACGCTGAAGCCGGGCGCTTCCTTCTTCCATCACGCCGACAGCTTCGCCATGGTGCGCGGCGGCCATCTCGACGTCGCAATCCTCGGCGCCTATCAGGTCGCCCAGAATGGCGACCTCGCCAACTGGCGGGTGGGCACCAAGGGCGTGCCGGCCGTCGGCGGCGCAATGGACCTGGTGCACGGCGCCAAGCAGGTCTGCGTCATCACCGAGCACGTCACCAAAACAGGTGAGCCGAAGCTGGTGGAGACATGCACCTTCCCGCTGACCGGCGTCGCCTGCATCACCCGCATCTATACCAGCCATGCCGTCATCGACATCGTCAAGGGACGCTTCGTCCTGCGCGAGAAGCTTGCTGCGATGTCGCAAGAGGAATTGCAGGCGATGACCGGCGCGCCGCTGCACGTCGAGGGGCCGGTCGGCGACCTCGTCGTCCCCAAACTCTGAGGAAAAGCCATGACCGAAGCCTTTATCTGCGACTATGTCAGAACGCCGATCGGCCGCTTCGCCGGCTCGCTGTCCCAAGTGCGCGCCGACGATCTCGGCGCAATCCCGCTGAAGGCGCTGATGCAACGAAATGCCGCCGTCGATTGGGACGCCGTCGACGATGTGATCTTCGGCTGCGCCAACCAGGCGGGTGAGGATAACCGCAATGTCGCGCGCATGTCGGCCCTGCTCGCCGGCCTGCCGATCGCCGTACCCGGCACGACGATCAACCGGCTCTGCGGCTCCGGCATGGATGCGGTGATCACGGCGGCGCGCGCCATCCGCGCCGGCGAGGCCGAGCTGATGATCGCTGGCGGCGTCGAGAGCATGTCGCGCGCGCCCTTCGTCATGCCGAAGGCCGAGACGGCCTTTTCTCGGGCGGCCGAAATCCACGACACGACGATCGGCTGGCGCTTCGTCAACCCGCTGATGAAGAAGCAGTACGGCGTCGATTCCATGCCGGAGACCGGCGAGAATGTCGCTGAGGACTATCATGTCAGCCGCGAGGATCAGGATGCGTTTGCCGTGCGAAGCCAGGCGAAGGCCGCCGCCGCCCAGGCAAACGGGCGGCTGGCGAAGGAGATCACCCCGGTGAGCATACCGCAGCGCAAGGGTGATCCCGTTGTCGTCGACAAGGACGAGCATCCGCGTGCCACGACGATCGAAACGCTGGCGAAACTCGCGACACCTTTCAAGAAGGAAGGCGGCACGGTGACGGCAGGCAATGCCTCCGGCGTCAATGACGGGGCGGCGGCACTGATCGTCGCGTCCGAAGCGGCGGCGCGGAAATACGGCCTGACGCCGATCGCGCGTATCCTCGGTGGCGCGGCTGCCGCCGTTCCGCCAAGGGTGATGGGTGTCGGGCCAATCCCGGCCTCGCGCAAGCTGATGGCACGGCTCGGCATGACCGCGGAGCAGTTCGACGTGATCGAACTCAACGAGGCCTTCGCCAGCCAGGGGCTGGCGGTGCTGCGCGCGCTGGGCATTGCCGATGATGACGCGCGGGTGAATCGCAATGGCGGCGCGATCGCGCTCGGCCATCCGCTTGGCATGTCGGGCGCACGCATCACCGGCACGGCAGCACTCGAGCTTCTGGAGACCGCCGGAAAATACTCGCTATCGACCATGTGCATCGGCGTCGGGCAGGGGATTGCGATAGCACTTGAAAGGGTTTGAGGTCGGGACGCTTCCAGCTTTTGCCGGAGGCTTTCGACCCGTTGCTCGGCGCGCCCGGTTTCGCTAGAAATCGGACATGTTGATCCGACCCGCAGACAAGAATGATCAAAGCGCCATCTGGAGGATCATCGGTCCGACGATCCGCGCCGGCGAAACCTATGCGCTCGATCGCGATCTGAGCGAAGCCGATGCGCTGGCCTACTGGATGGGACCGGACCGCGAGACCTTCGTCGCCGAAGAGGATGGCGTGATCCTCGGCACATATTATATCAAGGCCAATCAGGCAGGCGGCGGCCGGCATGTCTGCAATTGCGGTTACATGACCGATACTGCTGCAAGCGGCCGTGGCGTCGCCCGGCTGATGCATGAGCATTCCCTGGACCATGCCCGCTTGCGGGGCTTTCGGGCGATGCAGTTCAATTTCGTCGTCAGCAGCAATGAGCGTGCGGTGGCGCTGTGGCAATCTCTCGGCTTCGATATCATCGGCCGGCTTCCTGGTGTCTTCCTTCATCCCACCGAGGGTTACGTCGACGCATTGGTGATGTTTCGCACGCTTTAGCGGCCACATCGTGCGGCGAAAAAAGATGTGAGCGCGCTGTCGAAATCGCAATCGCCCAAACGTCTTTAGATCGCAGGCGCGAAATGCGGTAGGCTTGCCGCATGCGTCGCGATCACTCTGTCGGCATGGAGGTTATGAAGCCATGAGTGTTTCCTATCGTTGGGTCATCGTCGCTGCGGGCGCATTGATGACATGTGTTGCGCTCGGCGCGATGTTCTCGCTGGCGATTTTCCAGGAGCCGATCGCCACGGCGACCGGCTGGTCGCATGTCGGCATAGCGAGCGCAATGACGCTGAATTTCATCGTCATGGGTTTCGGCGGCTTCTTCTGGGGTGCGGCAAGCGACCGTTTCGGYCCGCGCGTGGTCGTGCTGATAGGCTCCGTTCTGCTCGGCCTGGCGCTGGTCCTGGCGAGCCGCGCCGAGACGCTGCTGCAGTTTCAACTGACCTACGGCATCCTCGTCGGACTGGCCGCCAGCACGTTTTTCGCGCCGATGATCGCGGCGACGACCGCCTGGTTCGACGAAAATCGCGGCCTTGCGGTGTCGCTGGTCTCCGCCGGCATGGGCGTCGCGCCGATGACGATCTCACCTTTCGCGCGTTGGCTGATCTCAACCTATGAATGGCGGCCTGCCATGCTGATCATCGGCGTTGCCGCCTGGGTGCTGCTGGTGCCGGCGGCACTTCTCGTCAGGCGCCCGCCTGCCGAGACCGCCGATACCGGAACCGAGTTCGCGGCCGACGGCGCCCGGCCGCAACTGTCGAAAGTATTTCGATCGCCGCAATTCATCGTGCTTGGCCTGACCTTCGCAGCTTGCTGCGCAGCACATTCCGGGCCGATCTTCCACATGGTGAACTATGCGACAATCTGCGGCGTAGCACCTATGGCCGCCGTCAGTATCTACAGCGTCGAGGGCCTGGCGGGACTGGGCGGCCGGCTGCTCTATGGCAGCCTTGCCGACAGGATCGGGGTGAAGCCGGTGCTGGTCGCCGGGCTGCTGGTGCAGGCGGCAGCACTGGCGACCTATCTCTTGGTCAGCCAGCTCGGCGAATTCTACGCGCTCGCCATCGTCTTCGGCAGCGCCTATGGCGGCGTGATGCCGCTCTATGCCGTGTTGGCGCGGGAATATTTCGGGCCACGCATCATCGGCACCGTCTTCGGTGCGGCGACGATGCTCTCCAGCCTCGGCATGGCCTTCGGCCCTCTGATCGGCGGTTGGATATTCGACACTTTCGCCAATTATTCCTGGCTGTTCATCGGTTCCGCCATGGTCGGGCTGGGGGCTGCGGCGATAGCGCTGGCATTCCCGCCTCTCGCCCGGCAAAAGCCGCAGCCGGCCTTTGGCGTGGCTCCGTAACGAGACCCTTTTCGGTTCTCGCAGGCAACCGCAGGCGGCCGTCGGTGACGATGGCCGTTTGCATGAAGACCGCCTAACGCTCCTATGGCGATGCAATCTCCCGCTTTCGTGCATTGCCCTTCGTCGATTTCCCCTGATAAGACTTCTCCTATTCGTTTCATCACCTATGTCCTTGGTTTTTCGGGAGGCAATCGTCGCCATGGTCGAACTTGCGCAGTCGCTAGCATCCATCAAGCTGCCGGACTTGTCCGGCAAAGCCGTGCTGATCACCGGCGCCTCGACCGGGATCGGCGCGGCACTCGCCCGCGCCTTTGCGGCTCAAGGGGCCAAGGTCGGTGTGCATTACAATGCCAGCCGCGAACCGGCGGAGAAGCTTGCCGACGAGATCCGGGCTGCCGGCGGCACCGTGCATCTGATCCAGGGCGACGTGTCGAGGGAAGGTGAGACCGAGCGTGTCGTCGAGGAGACGGCGAAGACCTTCGGTCATCTCGACGGCCTCATCAACAATGCCGGCGGCATGCTGGGGCGCAAGCCGACCTCGGAGTATACCGACGCGCATTATGCCGCGGTCATGGACCTCAACGCCCGCTCGGTACTGGCGGCAACGCGTGCGGCGCATCCGTGGCTGAAGAAGCAGGGTGGCTTCATCATCAACACCACCTCGATCGCCGCGCGCAATGGCGGCGGCAATGGGGCGATCCTGTATGCGGCGTCGAAAGGCTTCGTCTCGACGATCACGCGCGGTCATGCCAAGGAATTCGTCCCCGACAGGATCCGAGTCAACGCGGTGGCGCCGGGCGTTATCGCGACACCCTTCCACGAGCGTTATACCAATGACGAGCAGATGGAGCTGCAGCGCAAATCGATCCCGATGGGTTTCGTCGGCACATCAGAGGATTGCGTCGGCGCCTATCTGTTTCTGGCTTCGCCGACGCTGTCGGGCTACATCACCGGCCAGATCATCGAGGTCAATGGCGGCCAACTGATGCCGTAGGACCGTCCTTCGGCGCGCAACATCGTTCCCTTTTGCCTTTCATGAGGGAACTTTCGAACCGCCGTTACGTTATCCGCTTGGTCTTTTTACCAAGCGGGGCATTATGAGCTACTCATTTTCGGAACTCGACTTCCTCAAGCCGGAGCTCGGGGCGGAATATATTGGCTCGGGCACCCATTTCGCCATCTTCTCGGCCCATGCGGAGCAGATTGAGCTCTGCCTCTTCTCGCCTGATGGAAAGAAGGAGGTCGCCCGGTTGCCGCTGCCAAAGCGCGAAGGCGACATCTGGTCCGGATATATTGCCGGCGTCGGACCGGGCACGGTCTACGGCTATCGCGCTCATGGTCCCTACGATCCTGCCGCCGGCCATCGCTTCAATCCGAACAAGCTGCTGCTCGATCCCTATGCCAAACAGGTCACGGGCGAGCTGATGTGGGACGATGCGCTGTTCGGTTATCAGATCGGCGAGGACGACCTTTCCTTCGACGAGCGCGACAGCGCCCCCTTCATGGTCAAGGGCGTGGTGCAGGATCCGGATTTCGACTGGGCGGGGGAAGAGGCGATCCGCCGTCCCTGGCCCGACACCATCATCTACGAAGCGCATGTGCGCGGCCTGACGATGACGCATCCAAAGGTGCCCGACCGGCTGCGCGGCACCTTCCTCGGCATGTGCAGCGATCCGATCATCGACCATCTCGTCAAGCTCGGCATCTCGGCGATCGAGCTGCTGCCGATCCAGTATTTCCTCGACGATCGCTATCTCCTGGAAAACAACCTCAGAAACTATTGGGGCTACCAGACGCTCGGCTTCTTCGCACCGCAATCGCGCTACATGTCCGGCGACAAGATCACCGAGATCAAGACCATGGTGAAGAAGTTTCATGCCGCCGGCATCGAAGTCATCATGGACGTGGTCTATAACCACACCGCCGAAGGCAGCGAAAAAGGCCCGACACTGTCCTTCCGCGGGCTCGACAATGCGAGCTATTACATTCTCTCCCCCGATGATCCGCGCCATACCTTCGATACGACGGGTACCGGCAATACGCTGAATGTCGCCAACCCGATGGTCATGCGCATGGTGCTCGACAGCCTGCGCTACTGGGTGGGCGTCATGCACATCGACGGCTTCCGTTTCGATCTCGCCAGCACGCTCGGGCGGCAGGATCTGGAATTCGATCGCCAAGGCGGCTTCTTCGGCGCCATCCGGCAGGATCCGATGCTGTCGGGCGTCAAGTTGATCGCCGAACCCTGGGATATCGGCGAGGGCGGTTATCAGGTCGGCGGCTTCCCGCATCCCTTCCGCGAATGGAACGACAAGTTCCGCGACGATGTCCGCCGCTTCTGGAAGGGTGATGGCGGCATGGTGTCGGAACTGGCGGCGCGCGTCACCGGCTCGGCGCCGCAGTTCAACCATTCCGACCGGGGAGCGACCTCCTCGATCAATCTTCTGTCGGCCCATGACGGCTTCACGCTGATGGACACGGTCTCCTTCAACGACAAGCACAACGAGGCGAATGGCGAGGATAACCGGGACGGCCATTCGGATAATCATTCCGACAATATGGGTGCCGAGGGTGCGACCGATAATGCCGATATCAACGCCGCGCGGGCACGGCGGCGGCGCAACATGATGGCGACGCTGATGCTCTCCCAGGGCGTGCCGATGATCCTCGCCGGCGACGAGCTCGGCAACAGCCAGGACGGCAACAACAACGCCTATTGCCAGGACAACGAAATCGGCTGGACCGATTGGGCAGGGCTCGACGATCCTTTCCTCGATTTCTGCCGGCAGGCAGTCGCCTTCCGCAAGGCCCATCCCGTTCTGCGGCAGGAGCGGTTCCTGACCGGCGAAACCGGCGAGGACGGCCGCATCGAGATCGCCTGGTACAGACCGGACGGCGGCTTCATGGATGACGGTGCCTGGAACGATGATGAGCTGCGGGTGCTCGGCGTCTATCTCTCGAAGAGCGCGAATGCGCCCGAGACCGAGACGATGGATGACCTCTTCCTCATCTTCAATGCCGGCGGCGACTGCGAATTCCACGTGCCGGAGGTAAATGGACTGACGAAATGGTCGCGGATTGCCGACACCGGGGCGGAGAGGGATGCCTTTAAGGTTCGCGATCAGGATAATCCGGTCATGGTCTATGCCCAGAGCGTGGCCGTCTTTGCGCCGGAGGGGCAGACCGAGCCGCTGAAGGACATGACCAAGGCCGGGCGCCGGTGGTGGTTTCAGTTCGGCCGCAGGAGCAAGTAACGGGTCGCAGAGAACATGAATGCCGAAGCCATCACCGACCTTGGTCTCGTCTATGTCAGCGATACTGAACCAGGCATCCGCAGACGAAGGAAAGGCAAGGGCTTCAGTTATGTGATGCCCGACGGCACGACGCTGGCCGACGAGTTGCAGCGGGCGCGCATCGGCGCGCTCGGCCTGCCGCCGGCCTACGAGAATGTCTGGATCTGCCTCTACGAAAACGGCCATCTGCAGGCGACGGGCTTCGATGCGCGCGGGCGCAAGCAATACCGCTACCACAAGGAATGGCAATCCTTCCGAAGTGCGGGAAAATTCCATCAGCTGATCGAGTTCGGCCGGGCGCTGCCTCGGATACGCCGTACCGTGTTGCGACATCTCGACACCGGTGCGGAGGATGTCAACGGCGTGCTTGCGGCTTTGACGACGCTGCTTGACGAGGCGCACTTACGCGTCGGCAACCAGGCCTATGTCAGGGAGAACGGCACCTATGGCGCAACGACGCTGCTGAAGCGCCACCTGAAGATCGTCGACGGGCAGATAGAGCTGAAATTCCGCGCCAAGGGTGGCAAGCGCGTCCAGCGCAGCCTCAAGCACCCCAGGCTGCAGAAGATCCTGGAGGAGATAGCGGACCTGCCCGGCCGCCAGCTCTTCGTCTGGAAGGACGAAAGCGGGACGCTGAAGCCAATCGATTCCGGACGGTTGAACGCCTACCTCGCCGAGATATCGGGGGTTCCCATTTCGGCGAAGACGTTCCGCACCTGGGCAGGCTCGCTGGCGGCCTTTGGAGCGGCGCGCGAGGCGATTGTCGGCGGTAGCCGGCCGACGGTGAAGCAGATGTCGGAGGCCGCGGCCGAGGCGCTGCACAACACGCCGGCGATCTCGCGCTCGAGCTATATTCATCCCGCGATCATCGCGCTCGCCGGCAACGATCATATGCTGATCGAGAGCGGCAACGAACTGCGGGGCTTGCGGGCCGAGGAAAACAGGCTACTTGATTTCCTCACAAGCGAGATCGAAGAATGAGCTCCAGACACCCGCCGGCATCTGATATATCGCTGACACATCCCGATCGGCTCTACTGGCCCGACGAGGGCGTGACCAAGCAGGCGCTGGCGGATTACTACGCCGCGGTCTGGCCATTCATGGCGCCTTATGTCGTCAATCGGCCCTTAGCACTGCTGCGCCTGCCGGACGGGATAAAAAGCCACCAGCGGTTTTTCCAGAAACATGCCTGGAAGGGCATGAACCCGCATATCGAGGAGATTGCCGACCCAGAGGATCCGGACGGCGAAAAGCTGCTGCGCATCGCCGATTTCAACGGCCTCATTGCGCTGGTGCAGTCGGCCGTGCTCGAAATTCATCCCTGGGGCGTCACGACCGACGATTGGGAACGACCCGATATGATCACCATGGACCTCGATCCCGGGGAGGACGTGGCCTGGAGCGCTGTGATTTCAGCAGCGCTTGAATTGAAGGCGCGGCTGGAAGCACGTGGGCTGGCCGCCTTCGTCAAGACGTCAGGCGGCAAGGGGCTGCATGTGGTGACGCCGCTTGCGCCGAAGGCCGGCTGGGCCGAGGTGAAGGATTTCGCCCATTCACTGGCCGAAAGCATGTCGGCCGACGCGCCGGAAAAATATCTGGCAACCGCGACGAAGGCAAAACGCGGTGGACATATCTACATCGATTATCTCCGCAACGGCCGCGGCAACACGGCGGTCGCGGCCCATTCGACGCGGGCGCGATCGGGTGCGCCGGTTTCGATGCCGCTGGATTGGTCAGAATTGAACGAGGTGAGCGGTCCCGCCGCTTTCACGCTCGGCAACGTGCCGCGGCGATTGGAGACCGGACAGACGGACCCATGGGGAAATTTCTTCGATGCGGCCGTGCCGCTGGAATGAATGGCTCTTAACTCAGCCCGCACTGTCGAGCTCAGGATAGTGCCTGAAAATCCCTTCCTCGTTGAAGGCGAGGCGGCGGGGAGAGGCGAGATAGCGGGCAATGTTCGGACGTTTCGCCACCGCATCATGCAGAGCCAGCAGGGCCGGGTATTCCGCCTTCCGGTTCACCATGGCTTTCGGAAAGGCGTAGGTCAGGCCCTCGATCACCTGGAAGAGCGAGAGGTCGACATAGGTGAGCGCATCGCCGACCAGATGGTTGGGGCCTTTCGGGTTCTGTCGCAGCACACGCTCGAAATAGCCGAGGAATTTCGGAATGCGTTCGCGGATGAAGGCGGCTGAGCGGGCTTTTGCCTCTGGCTTCTGGTCCTCGTAATAGAGCGACATGTCGATCGGGTGATGCGTATCGTGCACTTCGGCGACGAAATCGGTGACGGTCAGCTGCATGCCGTTAACGACGTGGCGAAGGCCTTCCTCTTCGGGCGCAAGGCCGAGCTTCGGACCAACGTAAAATAATATGTTGGCGACATGCGGGATGATGAGGTCGCCGTCCTTCAGGAAGGGTGGTGCGAAAGGAATGTGCGGTTCGCTTTCACTCTCCATGATGTCGATCATGGCGCCGGTACCACGCCCACGGCCGGACAGGCGGGTGACATCGACATAGTCGGCGCCGGCTTCTTCCAGCGCCAATCGCACGAATTCGCCGCGGCCTTGAATGCCGTCCCAATAATAAAGCTCGTATGCCATGGCTGCTCAATCCTTCGGTTGACGACCGAAGTCTTTTCGCAGTTCGTCCTTGGCCTTTTCAAGGGTGCCACGCCGCTTTTTCGTCAGCTGGTCGCCGGCGCGGTTGATGTAGAAGGTCAGCATTGACATGGCGGCGCGAAAGGGGCTCGACTTGCGGCGATCGCTCTCCTCGGCGGAGTGCTTGACGGAACGGGCAATCTTCTTCGGATCGTCCGATTTGAACACGCCTTGCTTCAGGTCCATCGCATCGCTGTGTTCGGTGACGTCCTGCGACCATTTCTTCTTCGATTTGGCCATGTCGAAAATCCTTTCGCCGGATGCGGCCGGCGGCAAGCCACCGCCTGCCAGTTAATGATGGCTGTGGTGTTCATTGCGCTTGCGCGTCGCAGCTGCCTTTTTCGCGGAAGCGGAGCGTTCCTCTTTCGAGCGTGCGGCGGAGGCCGCGCCGCCGATGCGGCCGCCCTTTTCGGAGGATTCATGCGTGTCCTTCTTGCCGCGGCCGGAACCGGATTTGTTGCCGCCGCCGCTTTCCTTGTTGACGGTCGCCCAGGCACGCCGTTCGGCTTCTTTCTCGGAGACGCCGCGATCCTCGTAGCCCTCCTCGATATGCTCGGCCTTGCGTTTCTGCTTATCGGTATATTCGGACTTGTCACCTCTCGGCATTTTGGCCTCCTCTGGTTTTTCAAAAGAATTGAACCGCTAGGGAGGCCAAAAGTTCCGGTCATACGGTCATGGTCTGCAGGCTCGGGATTCGGAACAAAAGCCGGTTTTATCAGGTTTCCGATGGGAAAGCCTGATACAGGACGGAGCCGAGAACATGGAAAAACACATCGTCAAAGCCGATGGAAACGGCGCGATCGACGTGAACGGCCAGGTATCGCCGGTTACCTATACCGTCAGCCTCAAGCAAGGGACGGGGCGTTCCTACGAGGTCGACATCCGCCTGATGGCGCCGCGCGACTGGCTGCTGCAAAGGGGTTTCGAGCGGGATGCGGTGCTGGTCAGCCAGAGCGGCGCGCGCATTCCCATCTATCACCACGATGGCAGGCGTCACGACGATGGCAATCATTACGATGGCCGTCTCGATGCTGCCGACACGATCTCGATCGAACTGACGGCGCGCGACGACAGCTGCACCAGTGAAGTGGATCTGATGCGCAAATATCCCGAATTCGACGGCGCTGATTCACGAAGGACGGAAAGGCTCTAAAGCGCGTCGCAATCTTTTAGATTGGCTCTTTGCGCTTTACCTCTTTGTTTTTACGCATGTCGTTAGCGCAAAACCGCTGCACAGTTTTGCGCGTTATGGGCAGATTCAAAGTGATAGAGCGTCCTTAGCGCGTCTGAAAAAACGCGCAGCGCTCTAGCCGACAGGTCGCTGCTGGACGGCGGTCTTGACCGCCTGGTCGAGCGCCTTACTGCTGAAAGGTTTTGACAGCAGCACCGAACCGGGGAGACGGTTTGCCTCCGGCAGGCTGCTGTTGCCGGTGGCAAAGACCAGGCCGACCGACGGAAAGGCCTCGCGGGCCTTGGCGGCGAAGACGGGACCCGACATGCCGGGCAGGCCGACATCGGCAACGATGATGTCGACGATGGTGTGTCCGATGATTTCCACGCCCCGTTCGCCGCTATCAGCCTCGATGACGTCATAGCCGAGATCCTGCAGAATCTCGACAGTATCCAGGCGGATGAAGGCGTCGTCTTCCACAAGCAGCAGCTTCAGCTTTTCGCGGGCGATCTCGGGGTGTTTGGGAACAGGCGCTACGGCATCGTTTGCCCCCTGGCGGCGTCGCGTCCGGTTGGCAAGCACATGGCGGATCTTGCGAGCGAGTTCCTCGCGCGTATAGGGCTTCGAGAGCAGTTCGAGACCGGGGTCGAGCCTGCCGCCATGGACGATCGAATTTTCGGTATAGCCCGATGTGTAGAGCACGGCGATATCAGGCAGGCGCTCGCGCGCCATGCGCGCAAGCTCCGGGCTCCTCAACGGGCCGGGCATGACGACATCAGTAAAGAGCAGATCGATATGGGCGCCGCTTTCGATAACGGTGAGCGCGCTTTGCGCATCCTTGGACTTCAGGACGTAGTAGCCGAGATCCGTCAGCATCTCGACGACAGTCGTGCGCACACCCTCGTCATCCTCAGCGACAAGGATGGTTTCCGTGCCCCCTGTTGCCGGCACGCCGTCGACATTGGTGATGCGATCCTCGCTCTGGAACGAGCGGGGCAGGTAGAGCTTGACGGTCGTGCCTTCGCCGATCTCACTGTAGATCTTCACGTGGCCGCCGGACTGCTTGACAAAGCCATAGACCATCGACAGGCCAAGACCGGTACCCTTGCCTTCCGGCTTGGTCGAGAAAAAGGGCTCGAATGCCTGTTCTATTATCTCCTGCATCATGCCGGAGCCGGTATCGGTGACTGCCAGCACGACATATTGGCCGGCGGTAACTTCAGGATGGGTACGGCTGTAGGAATCGTCGAGGAAAGCGTTGCCGACCTCGATCGTCAACTTGCCGGCGCCATCCATCGCGTCCCGGGAGTTGATCGCAAGGTTGAGCAGGGCGTTCTCGATCTGCGTCGGATCGGCAAAGCTGTTCCAGAGGCCACCGGAAACCATGGTCTCGACTTCGATCTCTTCGCCGAGCGCGCGGCGAAGCATGTCGTCCATGCCGGTGACGAGACGGCCGATATTGACGACCTTCGGTTCCAGCGGTTGGCGGCGGCCGAAGGCGAGCAACTGGCTTGCCAGCCGCGAGCCGCGTCCGACGGCAGCAAGCGCGTTGGATATGCGTTCCTTGGCCCGGCCGTTATCAGCCACGTCCTTGCCGAGAAGCTGCAGGTTGCCGGAGATCACCTGCAACAGATTATTGAAGTCATGGGCGACGCCGCCGGTAAGCTTGCCGATCGATTCCATCTTCTGCGACTGCTGGAGTGCTGCTTCGGCCTGCTGGCGCTCGGCAATCTCGGCCGCGACGCGGACCTCTAGCATTTCATTGAGTTTCCGCAGCTGATCTTCCATATCGCGGCGCTGGTCGATTTCGACTTTGGCGGCACGGAAGAGCCGGATATTGTCGATCGCGACGGCTGATTGGCCAGCAAGGCTGACGAGGCTTGCCTCCGCCGCTTGGGAAAAACGGCCGGGCTGGCCGTGGCCGAAGAACAAGCCGCCGATGACGCTGCCGTCGCGTGATTTCACCGGCACGGCAAGATAGCTCCTGACCGGCAGATGCCCCCTCGGCATGCCTGCATGCGGCGCATTCTGCCCGTAGCGCGGGTCGAGCAGGATGTCGTCGGAGCGCACGATGCCTTCGCCGTTGAAGGTCGGCGCGAAGACCTTGGTATTGCGTGGCATCGGGAATTTCTCGAAGTTCTTCCGATCGACGCCGGAGAGCGCGTAGAGCATGTAGCTGCCGCGCTCGCCGTCATCGACATTGTAGAAGAAGGCGCCGAATTCTGCGCCGGTCAGCGTCACGCCGGCATCGACGACAATCTGGGTGAGGCGATCGACACTGGGC
>NZ_JBFTQY010000099.1:0-20079 GCF_056399245.1 Rhizobium sp. 01N447_2 | reverse complement strand
CCCGCATCGAGGGGGCTATTGCCGCCGGCATCTATGACAAGGGCCTGGAGACGATCACCGCCGACAGCATGACAATCGCCGAGCGCCGGCTGATCTATACGCATCCGGTCACCGGCGCGCAGTCGCATCTCCTGACCATCGGGCGCAGGGATCGCAATGCACCGATGCAGCTCGAGGACGTTCAGAGTCTTGTAAGGCAGGATCCGCGCGCGAAGCTGATGATCAACGGCAAGTCGGGCCGGCCGGCGGTGATGGTCCCGACCCGCTCGATCATGCTGGACGACGGCTCCATTCAGCCGCGCGTGTCGCTGATCCGGCCGATGGACGAGTTGCGCTTCGAAACCCGGCAGCTTGAAGAGACGAGTTGGGAGGAGGCTGACGAGCAAGCTTTCGCAAATGCCTGGGATGCCGAGGTTGCCGCCGTGCCCGAATTCTCGACGTCGGTGATGCATATCGTCAGCGGGTTGTTGCTGCCGATCTGGAAATTGCTGCCGCAGGACTTTTGCCGCGTACGGCGTCTGCAGACCGATGACGGCGAGCGGATCGTCGGCCGCGTCATAGCGCCGGATCGTCTCGCCGGCCTTTGCCGCAACTTCGGGATCGATCAGACGCAAGTGCTGACCGGCGACCAAGCCTGGACGGCGCTGGTCGACGGATCCTCGATCGTCGGCCTTGCCGGTGACATGACGCTCCGCCGCGTGCGGGTGATGAACGAGTACCGCGTCGAATTGACCGGCTTTACCGACGGCATGCGCGACTGGCTCCGGTCGATCGGCCTCTTCTCCGAGATGATCAATTGGAAGCTGCGTTTCTTCGTGCCGGTGACAGGTGAGGGTACGGGAATCCTGTCGAAGCTGATGCAGCGCCATCGCCTCGTCGACATCGCACGCCGGTCATGATGGAGGTCTGCCATGCTCTCTGCCTCGGATCTGGCGGGCCGTCTCGCGCAAGACGCGGAGGCGGTCTGCCGCCACTATCTTTCCGCAGGCCGCCGCGCCGGCAACTACTGGCTCGTCGGCGATGTCGCCAACAACAAGGGCCGGTCGCTCTACGTGCATCTGGCCGGCCCGCGTGCTGGCCGGTGGACAGATGCTGCGACCGGTCAGTTCGGTGACCTGCTCGATCTCGTCCGCGAGACCTGTGGCCTCGTGGACTTCCGTGACGTTGCCGAGGAGGCGCGTCATTTTCTCAGTCTGCCCCAACCCGAACCGGTGTCGGACCTCCGGGGTGACGTAAGTCACGCCTCTCCGGTCGAGCGGCCGGCGACAGAGCGGGCACGACGGCTGTTTCGAATGACACAGCCGTTGGCGGGAACGCTCGCCGACATCTATCTGCGCGAACGCGGTATTCTGCGGGCATCCGCCCATGGGGCGCTCCGTTTCCACCCGTCGTGCTACTATCGCGATCTCGTCACCGGCCGGACGGCCAGCCATCCGGCCCTGATCGCAGCCGTCACCGACGACGCCGGATTGATCACCGGCGTGCACCGCACCTATTTGTCCCCGGGGCTCGACCCGAACGGAGTCGGCAAGGCCAAGCTGGACGATCCCCGCCGTGCGCTCGGCGGGTTGCTTGGTAATGGCGTTCGCTTCCGCTTTCCGGTGAATGCGTCTATGCCGGTCCTGGCAGCCGGAGAAGGCCTCGAAACCATGCTGTCGCTCTCACACGTGATGCCCGGCATGCCGATAGTGGCCGCTTTGACGGCCAATCACCTTGCGGCCTTCCGATTCCCGTCCGGATGCCAGCGCCTCTACATCGCCGCCGACGCGGATGCGGCTGGCCGGCATGGGATCGAGGGATTGAGCCGCAGGGCACAGGAGGAGGGAATCCTGCCGCTGGTGCTGTCGCCCGAGCTTGGCGACTTCAACGAGGATCTTCGCTGGCTGGGTCCGGACCGGCTGACCGCAAGCCTCAAGGCTCAACTCACTCCGGAAGACGCGATGGCCTTCTTGCCCGCCTGAAGCTGGGCGCAAAGGCTGGGGGAGGGGCTGGCTGCGGCACTGGCGAAGGGCGGTCCATTGGTCTCATTCCGGATTGGCGCGCGCCCGCGGGCCTGCCGAGAGGCGACCCTTACCACGCGGGCCTCCGGGCCTTCAGCGGGTCAGTCGGGTTTCTTCCCCTGCCGGTCCGCAGGCGCGGCCCGTCATTCCTCGCGAACCAAGAAACCCTCTTGTCCCCGCCCGGCGCTTCGCTGGGCCGCTGCGCTTCGCTTGCGGTTCCGGCCTCGGCCCGCGTGACCGGGTTCGCCGTCAGGCCGCGAGAGGCGCGGCCCACCGAACGGAGACCACCATGGACCTGATCCTCCACCCCGACGACGGCTTAGAGCCCAACCACGCTTCCTCCCCGACCGACCGCTTCATCTACGAGATGCAGGTCTTCGGCTATCGTCCCTTCCAAGACGAGCCCGACCCGCGGCCATTGCCGGAGGAACCGCAGGTCCAGTCATCGATCACCACGATCTTCGACGCCCTCGCCGAAATGCTCGGCAACACCCGGCTGGAGCTCGATCTCGAAGACCTGTTCTGGTCGATCCCTAATCTCTTCCATCGCGCCGGCGAGCGCATCCAGCGTGAGCTCGACCGCAATGAGGAAGCGCAGCGCACCGGCCAGCGCGAGCAGGACGGCTCGGAGGTCAAGAGTGTCGAGCTTGAGCGCCTCATTGCCGAGGGCATCACGCTCTTGGAGCGTAGAAATAGCTTCGAGTTCATGCGCGACTCCGCGGCCGACCTGTTTGAGGCGCAGACCGGATCGTCCTGGCGCCCACGCACCGGCTCGAAGGTCAACCACGCCAACATGACGGCGGCGATGATCGATAGCCGGGACTTTCTCTCCGCGCGCCGCCGCGCCGAGACCGAGGTGCTGATCCCCGCCGGCACCAAGATCGCCTTCTCCGGTGGCATGGACTACAATGATCATGAGCGGATCTGGGCTAAGCTCGATCAGGCGCACGCCAAGCATGCCGACATGGTGCTGCTGCACGGCGGCTCGCCGAAGGGCGCCGAACGGATCGCCGCCTGCTGGGCTGAAGCCCGCAAGGTGACGCAGATCACCTTCAAGCCCAATTGGACGAAGCACGCCAAGGCAGCACCCTTCCGCCGCAATGACGAGATGCTCTCGGTGATGCCCGCCGGATTGATCGTCTTTCCCGGAAACGGCATCACAGGCAATCTCGCCGACAAGGCACGCCGGCTCGGCATTCCGGTCTGGCAGGCTTCAGGAGACGGCGCGTGAGAGCCGTTTCCTACAAATATGGAAAAAATGGAAAACATGGAGACGATGGGATATATGTGAATAATGTGGAGACAGGTACGTGTTTCCATCGGCGGCATTGCGGATGGCGACGACGACGCAGACGGGTCGCCGCTTTCGCCCTTCGGTTTCGCCGCGCTGCTGCTGCCAGGCCCAGAGGTAGGGATAGGAGATGACCTCGCCGAGGCGGAATTCACGGCTCATCGTCGTAGCCTTCGCCGTGCGCCAGCCGATCGAGCTCCTCGTCAAACAGTTTTGCATGCTCGGCGGGCATCTCCGATACAGTATAGGCCCGGCGCGGATCGCCGCCGCTGCGCATGCGCTCATAGTGCTCGTAGCTCATCAGCACGAAACGCGGCTTCTTGTGCCGGGTGAGCATGACTGGCTCGCGGCTCGCCGCATCGGTGATATCGCCGATTTGTTTGTTCAGGTCGCCTGTCGTGAACTGCTTCATCGCTATGGTGGCGCTTCTCGCGATTACCACGCAACCGCCACAGACGGGTCGCAGCGCTCTGGAGTCCCGGAGATCGAGCGAAAGCGTGCGGGCGTAAGCGACCTGAAGCAGTGCTGGATCATGGTCGACGAATACAATTACGATATTGTCGAACGCTCCTGGTACATCGAGCCCGGTCAGGACATCCTCGGCCGCTTCAGCAAGTCCTTCATGGTGAAGATCGCCAGACTGTTTGCCGAGGCGCGCGGCCGAACCGGCCGGGTCAACCGCCTCGACTGAGACTTGCCGCATCCCCGCCGCCCTCCGAAGCGACATCCCTTGAAATCACGTCTGTCACGCGGTGATGCTCCGCAGAACTGCGGTCGCGTCAGGAGAAGGCGACAATTCGAGTGCCATGCCGATTCATGCCATCTTTGATAATGAGGATGGGATCAGAACGGTGCCGATCTATCGCGATGGGCCCGACTGGTTAGCGGCCAGCGTCCGTTGACCCGAACACCACCGACGCATGTCACGAGCACGGCATTCCGCGCGGCAGCAAACGGCCGCCACGGCGGTCTCCTGCCGACGTCGCAATCAAAGACCATTCCCGTTCTTTATGTCGCCTTTCTAAGGGGCCGGCCGCGATCAGCGTCAACCCCGCAAGGGGGTTTCCCTTCGCTACGCTGCGGTGACGCCTGCGGCGCGGCCCCTTCTTCGGGCGCCATCGGGAATGGTCCCGATGCAACGAAGGAGACAATCCTATGGCTACCACGATCGCAACCCTCACCGAAAAGACCGACGGCACTCTCGAAGGCGTCTTCGCCACCATCCGGGTAAACGCCCCGATCGCCCTAATCCCGAACGCCAACAAGGCGAGCGAAGAAGCCCCGGACTACCGCATCATCCACCGCAAGACCGGCTTTGAGATCGGCGCAGGCTGGAACCGCGTCTCTCGCCAGACTGGCGAAGAATACATCTCCACGAAGCTGGAGGCGCCCGAGATCGGCGTGATCTTCGGCAACGTCGCCCCGGCACCCGGCGGCGAGCCCGGTAGGAAGGTCATCCTCTGGAACAGCCCGGCCTGAACCGGTCCGCCGGCCCCGAATTGGGGCCGGCTTCCCCATTCCAAASGAGGCCGCCATGAGCCGCTACACAATTACCGTCACCAGAACCGCATCCGGCCACTCCGACCCGGATGCCATTATCGGCTACGACCGCCCGCTTCAGACGTTCTTCCTCCAGGCATTTCCGGACGCCGGTGGCGAGGATCTCGAACTCTGGCTTGGCACTGACTTAAGGGAGTTCGAAACACTCTCGCAATTACGTACTGCAGCAATCGCACGCGGTTTCGACTTCATACCCTTGGCGTCCGGCATTCTTCACAAGCTGCTGGAAGACCATGCCCGCGAAGCGCATCACGCGGTCAGCGACACGATCATCCAGGATCTTCTCAACGGAACATCCGCCAGCTGACGTAAACCCGCAACGAAAATAGCCCGGCACGGCGCCGGGCTATTTTTTGCTTGGCTAGCAAGATCACTTGTTCAGCGCATCCTTCAATGCCTTGGCCGGCGTAAAGGCTAGCTTTTTGGCCGCGGCAACCTTGATTGTTGCGCCGGTCGACGGGTTGCGAGCCTCGCGCTCCGGTGTCGCCTTCACCTTGAACTTGCCGAAGCCGGGGAGAGACGTCTCGTTGCCGGCAACGGCTGCCTCGGTGATCGATGCAATCACCGCTTCGACGATCGCCTTCCCCTGGGCCTTGGTGAGGCTGTGTTCGCCGGCGATCTTGTCGGCGATTTCATTGGTGGTGGTCATATCATTCTCCGCATCAACGTTAATGCGAGAATCCCTGACAGGGGATCAAAGCGCTGTCATCGACGCACCGCGTCAAGATCCGCGATTTGCCCGTTTTTCCACAACTACCAAGGTCTTTGGGGCATCACCATGTGTCTGCATGGTGGATCCGCAAGCGGGCATCGAGCCCGCTCGCAGATCTTTGGTGCCATACGGAGAGGGAATGTCTGCTCAGTTCGGTCGATAATGCCATGGCGGCATGAAGGCCTCAAGGACGAGCGGTTCCCCCAAATTTCAGGCCCGGTCCTGCGGCCCGAACCAGAAATTCGGCTCCCCCACTCGCCGGCTCCGCCGGTCGCTCTGCGATCCTTGACCCCTCCATCCCGCCATGACCGGAGCGCTCGTCTTTCACAAACGTCAAGGAGACGACGACAATGCTTCTGGAACAACACATTGAAGAGCTTCGCCTCGAACTGCGCGAAGCAATCGACCCCGTCGAGCGCCGCGAGATCCAAATCGAACTGGAGCTGGCTCGCGCCGAGCTGGCAGTGATCACCGCAGAGCAGGAGGGCGCAATCGACGCCGAGCCACCCTTCTAAGGGTGGCTTTCGCCATGTCGCCTGGCCTGACGCGCCGGATCGACTGGCGCTCACGCCCGAAGCTTCGCTTCGCCACAGGAACGTGCCAGAACTTGCCGTGGCTTTTACGGGAAGGGCGAAAGCGGTCGCACACCCCCACTCCTGTTTCGCTTCCATGCCATCGACATGAAGATGGCATCCGCCGACGCGGCACTCCTCCGCTATCGATCACCCGATGTATTTTGCCGCATATGCGGTTTTGGCCTGTATCCGCGCGACCGTCTCTTTCGCAAAAGCTGAAGGAATAGCCTGACCGCCTCTTCCTCGCGCGCGAAATGATGCTCCCGCCTTTGACCTCTTGCGCCGATACGACCCCATTGGCGGATGAGACAGGCCTCGCCGAACAGGTTGGGCTCGATCGACATGGCATAGTAGCGGGCCATGTTTTTCGAAGCGTCGGTGCGTTCGACATAGAGCTGGTAGCGTTGCGCAATCATGAAACGGAGAATCGGGCAAGGCGGACTCGGCGTCCAACGACATATTTGAATCGGTCGGTCTTGACTGATTCATGCTGATGATGGGTTGTCGGCGGATTCGGGCGAGCCGCCTCGGCGGACGGTGCTATTCGCCGTCGCTCACGGAGCCCGCAAACGGTCTCCGCCCATTCGGGTCACGCCCCTCTCGCGGCTGCCGCATCCTCAGTGCGATTATCTGCACGAGCAGTAAGACGAAAAGGTTGCAGGGCCGGCTGCGCTCGGCAAACGGTCACGTCGCCTGTCGGCGACGTGGTCTATCTCTCTCTGACTTCCTATTGTCGCATTCGCCCCGGCGGCCTCAAGGACGTCGCGGCCCCTCCAATTTTTCCGCTGTGCCGCTCACGCGACACGACGAAAAAATCGGTTCCTCCGCTCGCCGCCGCTGGCGGTCGCTATCGCGATCCTTGACCCCTTGGGTCGCCAATGCGGGCACCTTTTCGTCAGAACGAAAAGGAGGCTTCTTATGTCTGATTTCAACTTTCTCATGCTTCATGCCAAGCTCGCCGGCTTCAAGCTTCTCGTGAGCGCGAACCGTATCGGCTGCGAGGATGGATTCTCAAAGATGCTCCACGACCGGCTGATGGCCGGTCTTGATGGGGCGATCCGCTCGACGCGCCACATCATGGACCTGCAACGCGAGTTGGTCATCGGGGACGATTTGGAGGGGACGATATCGTGCCAGCTCCAAGGCGAGGAGGAAGTCCTCGCCCGCCGCACGCTTGTGCTCCTCGATGAGCTAGAGATCGATTACTTCACCTATGAGTATCGGGTCAACGGCGGTGAATGGCACAACGCCTTGTCGGCAGACTGCGACGGCATGGAGATCAGCTATCCGATGACCGTCTCGGTGAGCGACAGGGAGATCGGTCCCCTCTCTACGATCATCCACGATATTGCGCGGGAGACAGGTATCGCCATCAGCGTTGCGCGCGTCGTTTACGATTGAGCTGACGGGACGAGAGGCCGTTCCGCCTCTCGTCTTTCCCACTGGCTTGACCGCTTGCAGGCATCGAGCCAGCGCGCGTTCCTGAGGGGAGAGACTTGCCGCCTCTCCCCTCAAGAACCCTCTCCGTGGTGCGGGTCAGGACCCGCCCGGCCTTTCGGCCTGGTTGGCGGACGCTGCCGCGACTTCCTCAAACAAGACGGAGAGGAGGAACACCTTGCGCTACGCCCTCATGCTTCGGGCATCCGCTCCAGGCGTTCCTCCTCTCCTGCGGTGCGCTCGCCGTCTCATCGTTCGCTTGCCATCGATGCCCGTTCTCTCCGGTCACGGACATCCCGGCAGCTCACGACGACGGCTCGCTTCAGCATCTCCCATCGAACTGGCCTGGCGACCGTGCTGTTCCTCCGGCGCGGATCACAGGCTCAAAGCCTGTGATCGCTGTTGCTTTGTCTGACGACTCGCAACAGCATTGGCGCGTCGGGCACGGTCGCCAGGCCAGTTCGATGGGAGATGGCAGGATAGGCTAACGGTATACCGTTAGMCGTTTTCGCCCGAGGGGCGTTTATCGCGGCGGCGCGAGCGGTCCCAGTCCTGCCGACGTTCGTCGACTGATCGTAAGGGGGACAGCCTGCGCGACACCGAGGTTAATTTGGGCAGACTGCTCTCATTGGAAGGTAGCGACGCAGCGGTCGCAACTCGGCGCAGTGATGTGCGAACGAGCAATCTGTTAATCGGCAGCTTGGCGCTTTGTCTAATACGCGAAAAGGCGAGTGAGCGGATTGGTGTTTCGGATTCTCGGTGCTTGCGTGAATGTGTGAATCGGTGAATGCGGGCACCAGACAATCGGCAAATGCGATAATGAGTGGCTTCGTGACTCGGTGAACGTACAAATGGCGATGCACGCGGTTCGGCATATGAGGTTACCGGCGACCAAGTGATCGGCGAATGGGTGAATCGGCGCCTGCGTGATTGCGCGATGTGAGCGATGGGCGATGCGCCGGATCGGCGAGCACCACCGTGGCGACGCTTCAACGGAATCAGGCAAGGGATGGCAGCCCTTGAATATATCTCAATTGAGATACATAATTGCGTCAACGCTGACACATCAGGAGAAACGGCGATGGCCGCACAGACATCCATGCTGCACATTCGGGTAGACGACAAGCTCAAGGCCGACGCCACCGAGACGCTTGCCAATTTCGGCTTGTCCGTCTCTGACGCCGTGCGGATCTTCCTAACCCGCGTCGCCAAGGAGGGCGGCTTGCCGGCCGGCCTCACGACCGACCCCGAAGCCCACGACGAATGGTTTCGCGCCAAGGTACGCGAGGCTCTGGCCGATGCTCGACCAGGCGTGCCACATCGGCAAGTCATGGACGAGGCGCAAGCATTGATCGACAGGAAGCGGCGTGCTCGAGGTTAAATGGTCGGAAGCAGCTCGAGCCGATCTGCTGGCGATTATCGACTACATCTCCGACGACAATCCCGATGCCGCGCAGAGATTGAAAGACGATATTGAGGCCAAAGCCGCGAAGCTGCCGGAACACCCCCGACTTTACCGGTCCGGCCGGGTCGAAGGTACGCGGGAAATGATTGTGCGGGCAAATTACATCATTGTGTACACGGAAGATCCCTTGACGGTGCGCATCCTGCGTGTCCTGCACGCCGCCCAGCAATGGCCACCGCAAAATTGAGGGCGGCCTTGTGCAACATCGTTTTCCTAGGCCATACCTTAATGTTCGAGCTAGGCAAGACCGAGGCAAAGATCGAAGACCTTGAAAATCGCATCCGTGAACACGCGGATCACGAGCACGGGCAGGACAAGGGTGATCTTAAGCAAACTACCGCGTGCTGAGACCGCAATCATGAGCCATCGTTCTTTTGAGAATCCCCTATTCTTCAATGAAGGCGTGCCTCGCAGAATCGAAAAGTGGTTTCGCGAGGTAGTCGAAGAAAGTTCTATCGCCTGTGCCAATAAACGCCTCCACGGGCATACCCGGATAYAGCTGGTCGGCTGGTACAGACGCCGGGAGATCCTCCGTAATTTGGAGTAGAGCTCTATAATAAGGTTGTTGCGTCGCCTGGTCGATCAGGCGATCCGCGGAGACCTGTTGCACGGTCCCATCGACTTCGGGTGTAAGCCGAGCGTTCAAGGCCGAGAAGCGCAAGCGAGCTCGTTGCCCGATATGGATGACATCAATGTCGATCGGCTGTAGACGCGCTTCCACCAAGGGTCGCTTCGTGGTCGGCAAAATTTCCATGATCTTTTCGCCAGGCGCGATGACGTTGCCGACGACGTTATAGAGGGAGGTCACGACGATCCCATCCGCGGGCGCGCGGATGACAGTCCTTTGCGAGACTTCCAATGCCGCTGCAACCTGCTCCTGGACATCACGCAAAGTGCTCCTGGTTTCGGTCAGCTTTGTCACAGCGTCCTCTACCCGTTGTGTCTTTTGCCGTTCGATCTGCTCATCTGCCTCGGCAATCTGAGAGCCTGTCGTTGCCTGCTCCGATGTAAGGGCAGCCATCTGGCCTAACAACTCCGCATCGATCCGGAGGAGTTCGGTGTAGTCGGAGCGGTTGATCAAACCTCTATCAAGAAGCCCTTGCTTGCGAGCAAGCTCGTCTTTGATGATCGACGACTGTTTCTCGATCGCCGCCTTTTGTTCGCGAAGGCCATTCCTGGTTTCGTCGAGCTGGTCCAGACGTTGACGGAGGATCACTTGCTCGGATCGAAAGCGTGCGAAACGAGCCTCAAATTCCTTCTGCTCTTCGTCAATGATCTGTATCAGGCCGGAGGTGTGGGGTATGATCGTCTCGTCATGAATCTCCGCTTTGAACGTTTCCGCTCCATCTCGTTCCGCCTCCAGGCGCTGTATGCGCGCACTTAGTGACACCCACTGCTTTATAAGACGGTTGAGCTGTGTTTTCGCGACCGTGTCATCCAACACCATGACTGTGTCGCCTTTGCGGACCTGATCACCTTCGCGAACGCTGATTTCACGGACGATGCCGCCTTCGAGGTGCTGCATTTGAATATTCCGACCGGCTGCCGCGACCGTTCCTGCTGCGACAGCCGCTCCCGCTATGGGAGTCGTCGCTCCCCAGACCCCAAAGGTACAAACCATGAGCGCGATGGCGCCATAGCCAAGGACCGTTGGCACTTTCGTTGTCGCTGTGAGTTCCCTCTGCCATCTATACATCGTCTACTCCGCGCTATCATGAACAAGGGCAAGATGGTCGCTCGCGGCTTTGGCGCCGCTGGCAGAATTCGGATCCGGATTTCGGGTAAACGTCTGACCGGCCTCCCGGCGAGCGGGTTTGCCGGACAGTCGCTGGAGGACCTCGGGGGCTGCTCCGAAGAGATCGATCGAACCATCTCTGAGCACCATCGCCTTGTCGCATCGCATCACAATCGCCGGTCGATGGGTCACGATGATGATTGTCGTGCCGGCTGCCTTGGCCTGAAGCAGGGCCTTTTCCAGCGCCGCCTCGCCCTCTGCGTCGAGATTCGCATTCGGTTCGTCAAGCACGAGCACCTTCGGATCGCCGTAAAATGCACGCGCCAGACCGATACGTTGTCTGGTGCCTCCCGACAACATGGTTCCGCCCGCGTTGATCACCGTCTGGTAGCCCTGCTTCTGAGCTATCACCAGCGCATGGGCTTCAGCGCGCGTTGCCGCGCTCGTAATGCCGATATCAGTTGCGTCAGGGTCAAATCGCGCAACGTTTTGGGCTATAGAACCGGGTAGAAGTTGAACGTCCTGCGCCAGATATCCGACGGATCGGCCGAGTTGGCTGGGATTCCATGTCCTGTAGTCCGCGCCGTCCATGGCGACCAAACCGGCGGTTGGGCGAAGCACACCTGCGAGCACGCGCGCCAGCGTGGATTTGCCGGCGCCGCTTGGCCCTAGCAAGGCGACCGCCTCTCCGGGCAGGATTTCAAAGTTGAGCCGTTTGAGGACCGGCGCGCTGCCGCTGATTTGGTTCGGAGGTGACCAGACAAGGTCTTTTACCGATAATTGTCCGCGGGGCTCCGGAAGTTGAATTCTAACTCCGGACGAACCATTAACTTCTTGGATTGCCGTCTTGAGCCTGCCCCATGCCTTTCGAGCGTCTACGACCTGTTTCCAACCGGCGACCAACTGGTCGATTGGCTGCAGCGCCCTGCCAGAGATGATGGAGGACGCAAAAATCATCCCCGCTGTCATCTCGCCCCTTATGACGAGAACAGCCCCGGCGCAGAGGATGGCGAGTTGAAGGGCCATTCGCAGCGCACGGGATATCCCAGAAAATGCCGCGTTTATGGCCGACATCCGATCCTGAAGCATGGCGGCTTCCGCAAACCGCTTCCCCCAGTTCTCTAGGACGTGATCGAACATACCCATTCCCCGAATGGTGTCGGAATTTCTGGCAAAGGCCTGCGCCAGAAGACTGGCTGCAACGCCAACCTCCTGAGCCTTTGCGTTTGCTGTTCGAGCGGCGATTTGGTTGGCAACGACGAGTAGGAGCATAAGAACGGCGCCTGTCGCGGTTATCAAGCACAAGACCGGATGCACGAAAAATAGCAACGCCATGAAGAGCGGCGCGAAGGGGAGATCGACAAGGTTCGCGAGGCCTCGTGAAGCGATGAAGGATCGGACCGAAGAGAGGTCGCGCAGCGCCGGGGTATCGCCAAAGTCCGCTGTCGGAGAATTCATTGATGCGTGAAATGCCGCACCGCCGAGCTGCCTGTCGACCAAAAGGGCGACTCTCTGGCAATAAATTGATCGGATTATTTCCATGAACGCTAGAAAGGCCAGCGACCCGGCTGCGATTAGTGAGAGATATAGCAACGTCGGGATGCTTGCGGCGGGGAGGACGCGATCATAAACCTGCATCATATAAACGGAGGGAACGAGCAGGAACAGGTTGATGATGACCGAAAAAACAGCGATTTGTAGCCAAGCACTGCGAAGGGTCCGTTGAAGATCGGCGAAACTGCTCATGATGATGAACCTGATAGCGAACTGCAAACTCGTTCCGAAACGCAACCTTGCTGCGTTTCGGATTGGCATTTGCACTGAAAGCAAGACTAGATGATCGCGCCGATCGGTTCTGGTTCAAACCACAGGTCGGAACTGTGGTTGTCATCCTGCAATGCGGCCACGAAGTCCGCCAGTGACACGACGTCAGCACCTGAACCTGCCACTTCGCTAGTTGCTTGAATTTCCTCATAGCTCGTGACGCTGGTGGCGTCGAAATCAGCAGCAGAAACCGACGAGGATGGGAAAGCGATGATATCGGCCGATGCCAATTCGATCGGAGCAGGAGCACTCATTTCGTTAGCAGCAGTATTTCCCGTATCTCCCAACGCGACCACGTTGTTTTGCGCCACCTCATTGTCGCCATCTTGCGCCAGGAAATCGACGACATCGATGCTGGTATCTTCCTCGCCGTCTGGGGCGTCGAAGACAATCCATTCTGCGTTGCTGATCACGTTAACAGTGTCACCGCTGACAATACCGATTTTCGTTCCATCGATGGCCACGATCGAATAATCTGACTGTCGACCGCTGACTATGACGGTGTCGCTTCCGTTTGCGCCATCGATCTGGTTGTAGCCGGTACCGGCAAACACGACATCGTCGCCTTCGCCAGCGTCGATGATATCGTTGCCTTCCAAGCCGAAGATCGTGTCATCCCCTGCATAGCCGCGGAAGGTGTCGTGACCCGCCGTCCCGCTCAGCGTATCGGCTATGCTTGAACCATCGATTTGCGTGGAACTGTTAGCGTCCAGCAAGCTCGATACGTTGATGCTGGTTTCGTCGTTCTCGGCGGGAGCGTCGAAAACGATCCATTCCGTCGCATGTATGAGATTGACTTGATCGGCGCCGGCCACCCGGATCCAGGATCCGTTCACGACCGTCACATCAAAATCACTTTGAAGGCCCGCGATTATCACCGTGTCGCTGCCGTCACCGCCTTCAATCGTGTTCTTGCCGGCTCCGCCCAATATAACATCGTCACCGCTGCCGGCATCAATGTTGTCGTTGTTGCCGAGTCCGACGATCGTATCGTCACCCGCCTTGCCGTGGATTGTATCGTAACCATTGGTGCCGGTGAGCTCGTCATTCCCTTCTGTTCCGTTGACCGCTGTGGCCTGAGCGCTCTGCAGGAGTTGAACCAGGTCGACGCTGACGTCGTCCGTTCCTTCCGGTGCGTCGAAAACCAGCCACTCCACGTTGGTCAATGAGCTCGACAAAGTTGCGCCGTGAACTTCGATCCAGGAGCCATTGATCACCCCGAAATCGAAATCTTCCACATTTCCAGAGATGATCACGGTATCGCTGCCGTCACCGCCATCGACGACACTCTTTCCGACTCCGGGAAAGATCACATCATCGCCGGTGCCGCCGGAAAAATAGTCGTTTCCAGCTACTCCAAACAACGCGTCGTTGCCTGCGAGTCCTTTGATGGTGTCGTTCCCAGAGGTGCCGGTCAGAGAGTCGTCACCGCCGGAGCCCACGATCTCATAGGATTGAAGCGCACTTGCCGTGACGTCGCCATCGAGGAACCTGAACACCTCGACATTCGATACCACGTCCCGAAAGTCGTTACCCAAGATCGTGAACGTACCGTCCGGCATCGAGACAATGGTAAATTCGCTGCGATTTTTTGCGAATGCTGCGATGTCCGATCCATCGGCTCCGTCTATCTCGTCGTTGCCATTTCCGCCGGAGAGAACGTCGCTGCCACTGCCGCCATTAATGTAGTCGTCGCCGTCCCCACCGCTTATGGTGTCGTTGCCGCCGTTGCCACGTATATCGTCGGATTCCGTACCGCCCGCGGCCGTATCGTCACCGTCGCCAAGGTGGTCGCGTGAGTCGCTTCCGGGCGCCTGAGGGACACTGTACCCGCTTATCCGGATGCCAAAGTCTCCCTGCTTGAATCCGACAATTGCTGCCATTGGTTCTTCAATTGCCGGATAGCTTTGCATGAGGAAGATAATGCGCTCGCCGTTTTCATCGGTCAGATTGGACACCAAAATAACCGCAGAGTTGTCGAATTCCTCGCCGTCACCGATCTGCGCGGTCGAATTCCAATAATAGGTTCCATCCTCGTCGTCTGTGTAAAGCTCCTCATAAATCCCGGCTGTCGCTAGGCTCTCGATCAGGCTGACGTCTCCGGAAGGAGAGCCGTACGTCCTGTGTGTTTGCAGTAGGATGGTTCCGCGCCCGTCACCATCACGCTCATCGATCGTATCAATCACGTCAAGTATCGAGGTGCCTGCTGCTCGCCAGTCGGACGTGGCGCCGTTTTCATGATAGATGAGGTATCGGTCATTGCCGAATCCTCCCTTGAGTGTGTCCCCCTCGCCATCGTCCCAATCCTGATGCCGAACCTCCATATCAATGGTGCGATCGAGGCCGTCGAAATTCCCCCCGACAAGTAGATCGTTGCCGGCCTGCCCCTGTAGTTCGTCCCGATCGAAATTTCCCAGGATGATGTCTTCGCCTTCTCCGCCGACGAGGAGGTCCTGATGGGTCCAGCCACCTATATAATCCGCACCCTTGCCGCCGACGAGCGTGAAGCCGTGAGCGCCGTCCATAGTGTCAAGGAAGGTCGGGTCTTCTGCGACTAAAACGTCATCCTTTTCGTTCGAGCCGTAGACAACATTGCGGTCGTCTTCAAAGAAGCTGGTGTAGGGATCATCCTTGATTTCAGCGATAAACGGAATTGCATTCAATGTCGCGAGCTTCGCTTGCCACACTGCTGAGCTCACCGAAATGTCGTCAAAATGCGCGACGTCGGTTGCGAAGTCACCGGCTGTGTAATCCGTCGTCGTTGCACCATTGCCGGTGAAGTTGATGATGACTTGATGACCGATTTCGTAGGGGTCCACCAATGGACCGAGGATCGCATTGGCTGCGCCGGTTCCTGGTCCGCCTTGAAAATCAAAGTTTTCGGTCGCAGCAGAAATCGTAATGCTGGTAATCACGCGGATATCGGCCACGACCGAGAAAGACGCGCTGAGGATGTCAAACTGTGTCGTTCCCCACAGAAACGCGCGCTGATCGTAATCGCTTGAAAAGATGTCGATCCCGTATTGCTGCATACGCGCCGTGGTAGCGGTTCCCGTCAGATTGAGCTCCGTCAGCATGTCGGCCAGGGAATAAATCCCCTCGGCGATCACATTTGACGCGTCAAAAAACTCCTGCACCACTCCCATCAAGAAAGGACCAGCATAACGACCGGGGCCGCTCGTCATAAACGAATCCAAGCTAACCGTAATGACCCCGCCGACGGTCGCTTCGTCGCGCAACCGTACCGAGTAGTCGTCATCTGGAGTGGTATCCCCGTAAAGATAGTGCTTCATGCCATCGATGATGCTCAGATCCGCCCAGTTGTTATAATGCGTCATTGAGATTTCTCCTCAGATCGGAATGAAAATTCTTGGATCGTGCCCCGTGCAGAAGCATCTACCCAGGCCCATACGATGTTCTTCTCGGTCTGCAATTTCACGACGATGAGGTAAGTTTCCAGATTAAAGAACGTGTCCAGTTTGTCACTTAAGTTGCGCATGGAGCGTTCTTCTAAGAAATTATTCGGAGCTACACCTCTGTAGTACACCCAGACTTGGCAACAATCTGGGTGGTCAGCGATAAAGGCGCGAGGTTTTCCTTGGTATCTCGCAGTAATACTGTCCGGTATCTCGGTGTGTTTATTGCCGGGCTGCATGAGAAATGTAACGGCACTGAGAATTGCTGTCTCTTTTTTTGCGTCAAACCGGAATGGCTCCGGATTGATGTAGTTATACGCAAAGAACAGAATTATCAGCAGCAGAGACCCAATTGAGACGAAAAAGCGTACAGAGGCTCTGTTCTGCATAAGTTTTCATGCCTGCCGTGTTGCTGTGGGTGAGATGTTGCGCGTGATCAAATGGGTAACGGAGCCCTATCGCCAATGCAATCATGGAAGTGATCTTTCACAACTTATGCATGATAAACTTTAAGTACGTTTATTTGTTTTTACAACCACATTGTGTACGGTTGATGATGGCGGTAAATTATCACTGAAGAACCTTCGGGATTGGCCCATATCGCTGCAAGTGCGAGCCAACCAGCGGCGGATAGGCGGCACCGATTTCCGGAAATTTTCGTATTTCTTATCGGCTGCGCGACAGAATCACACTGTCGCAGTTCTGCCGCGCTGATCGCGCGCAGGAACCCTCTTCTCAGCTTATACCGACGGTCGGGCCGGCTTGCTCGTCGATCACCCGCGTCTTGGTGAATGCCATCCCAATATCTTCCGCACCGCGTGGATGTTGGACGAAGCGCCTTATTTGATCCTGCACGAGCCCGATACGAAAGAGGGCGAGATGCAGGCGGTCGAGGTTGTCCGCATAGTGGATGGCAGGCGCGATTTGGCCGCCAGGATTCGTCTCACACCCCTGCATACAACGTGATGCAACTCCATAGTCCGTCAACCTGGCCAGCACAAGCTTGCCCGAAGTGCAATGGATGCTGCCTTCCGCTACAAGGTGATAGGCGCCGAGGTTGGGTCCTGCGCGTGGACCGAATTGTCATCGCGAATGCCACTTGAGCCAGCCGGTGTCAGATGGTAATAATTACACTCAAGTATAAGTTAGTTCCACAGAACCTGCGACCAGATGTTCCGAATCCGGCACGCTGCATCTGCGGATCATCTGCGCTGGGACCTTTTTGGATAATCAACAAGTAACTGGGTCCTCTTCTGACACGAAATCGCTCCCTTTTGACGAAGGAATGGTACAAGGTTCCACTTTCCGTGGATTGCCCCGGCTGCGGCGCGCAGACGCGCTCCGCTGGTATCGTGGTTGGGCCATCAAGCCAGGTGTGTGGCGCCGGATTTTCGCCCGAGAGCGACGTCCTCAACAAACCGTGGGCGAGGCTTCAGGCTTTTGCATTCGTCGAGTCACTGAGCGGTCAGACGGATCGTGTCGAACGCTTTGTCGTCCACCGCTTCCACAGCGCTTTCGCTTTCACGAATGGCCGGTTGACGTCGATCTGCGAGCATTGCGCGGAAAGCCTTCCGCCCGCTGCAATTCGCTCCGCTGTGATGAACGGCTTTGTCAGGTTTGGACAGAGGCGCCTTCTTGTCAACGAGCGCTTGCTGTTCTTTGCGTCCGACGTAGTGCTGACGGAATTTCGTGGCGCGACCTCGATCGAGGAAAGTGCCATGCAGGATCCGGACTATGCACTCCTGCTCATTTGCGACACCGAAAGCGCGATCGGCGAAACAGGAACGATCGAGCTCTGGCACAGCGTTGCGCGGGGCGACTACGCCATCGTGATCAAAGGCCACGAAGGTCGCGAGATATTGCGGGACGCCCTCAACGATGACCTAAAGGACGTCGTGGCAACCATTTCCGATCTCGGATTGGTGCTCACCCAGCTTCACCTGGCACAGGCCTCGTCACGCTATTGCGGGCTCGCCCGCGACCTTTTCCTCGAAGCCCTCGAACAGGCCGGCTATCGGCAGGTAAGCTAGAAAGCGACCCTATGCGAATTTCCAAAAAGCTCTTCGGATCACTGGCGGCTATTGCTTTGCTGGGCGGGTGTGGTCACCAAACCGAGCCGCCACGCCCCTTGCCGCCGGCGCCATTTGCATATCTCAGTCTCACCGCCTGCAGAAGCTATCCCGACAATATCGTCGAGTGCCAGCTGGAATATGGAACTGACCTCGGACGCCAGCGTCTTGGCCCTGTCCAGGAGAGGGGCCTGTCGGTCGGTCGCGATGGTGGACGCTATCAGATCGAGTCCTGCTATTCGGTAGCGAGAATACAGCGGGAATTGCCCAATTTCGCGTGCCGAATCTCTGCAGCCCGGTCAGGCGCTGATGCCGGTTCGGTGCTGGTCAAGGGAGGGACAGCCGTGCGCCTCGCACGTATTTTGGGGGATCGCGAACAGCTCCAGTATCGCTGGGCCTCGGATATATGGTCGCGGCTACGCGATTGAATTACCTTGCAAAATGCCCTTCTGACGTTGTGCTCCGATGGCATAATTATACTCCAGTGAAACTTTAAGGTTGATTTCCGTTACGGAATGCAGTTCAAAAGATTATACCGCAGTATAATTTTGAGCTAGTTCGGCCATGGATCCCGTCCCATTCCCGCTTGTGAAAATACCGCAAAAGATATGGTCGCGAAACGCGCTGTGGGTCGCTGGGATGTCGACGCTTCTGCTCACTGGTTTCGCTTCCAAGCCCGGTGACAACGATCTGTCCTCCTATTCGCGGATGCTTGCTCGGACCGATGGACTTGGCGGTGTCACGAGTCAGAAGGCAGGGAGAGTGGCGGCCCGGTCGATCCCAGTCGGCACGTCGAGCGTGGCCGTTGCAGCCAAGCAGCCGCCACAGCCGACCATCGATTGGGTCAACTTCAGTCAGCGCTTTGACGCGCCGAAAGATGAAGATCCGATTGGACCCGGCGTTCTTTCCTTGGACACGGTTGAAGAGTTTGAAAACAGTCGCGCGGAATTGCCGGGAGAAGCGGCTGATAGCGCGAATGCACGGCGCCAACGCACGGTGCATTCGCCGATCGACGTCTTCTCCTTTGACCAGACGCCGTTCCCTCACGTCGACGAGCCGCCGGTCGCGTTGAAAGCTGATGCCGGCCAGGCGCCGATAGAGCCCCGACCTGATCTCCTTTCCGGCGTTCCCGAAGAATATGTAGAACTCGCATTGGCGATCGCCGCTGCGGAAGAAGTTGACCCCAACTGGGTGCTCTCGATCATGCGGGCCGAAAATGCCATTTTCGATCCGCGTCTCGTCAGTCCTGCCGGTGCCGTCGGCTTGATGCAGGTAATGCCAGGGATCGGTGCAGCCTTTGGTGCGAACGACCTCACCGATCCMGAACAGAATATCCGCGCCGGCACGCGATTCCTCCGTGTTCTCATCGACAAGTATCGCAATCCTGTGCTTGTCGCCTCTGCCTATAATGCCGGTGAGCCTCGTGTCGATCTTCGCCACTCCTTGCCGCTGATCCGGGAAACCGCGGACTATGTCACGCGTGTCGTCGGGTTCTACGTTGGCGCGGCGGCGACCTCTAGGGGCCTGCATGGCGGCCTGTCACTTCCGTCGGAGTCCGGCTCGAAGCGCGGGGCAGGGACTGCCAATCGCGCAAAGTCGCCGATCCTTGTTTTTTCCGTTGCAGATCCGCTCACAGCGGCGAACCGCTCCCCCCGGGAAGACGGACCGACCCACGTCGGCGGTCCGGTTAAAATCGTAAAGGAAGAGGTGCATTGATGAATCTAATCGCAGTGGCAGTCCTTTATGGCAGCGTCGCTTGGCGTTCGATGGCGAAGCGCAAATGGGTCGGCAATGCCGCCATAGTTTCCGCGGCCAGCCTGATCCTGCTTGTCAGCCAGTTCGAGCCAGCGGCAGCGCAAAATCTCGATGCCCTGCAAAATGCCGCTGACCGGCTGGTGCAGTTCTTTACCGGCCCATTCGGCCGCTCGGTCGGAGCGATCGCCTTCATCGGCATGTTTCTCGCCGCAGCATTCGGATACTGGTCCTGGGGCGCCC
>NZ_JBFTQY010000098.1:0-20613 GCF_056399245.1 Rhizobium sp. 01N447_2 | reverse complement strand
CCCTTGACGATCGGGATTTCGTCGCCCGGGAAGTCGTAGGACGACAGCAGTTCGCGAACTTCGAGCTCGACCAGTTCGAGAAGCTCGGCGTCGTCAACCTGGTCGACCTTGTTCAGGAACACAACGATCGCCGGAACGCCGACCTGGCGAGCCAGCAGGATGTGTTCGCGCGTCTGCGGCATCGGGCCGTCAGCGGCCGAGCACACCAGGATCGCGCCGTCCATCTGGGCAGCACCGGTGATCATGTTTTTGACGTAGTCGGCGTGGCCGGGGCAGTCGACGTGGGCGTAGTGGCGGGCCGGCGTCTCGTACTCGACGTGCGCCGTCGAAATCGTGATGCCACGCGCCTTTTCTTCCGGAGCCGCGTCGATCTGGTCGTACGCCTTGTACTCACCGAAGTACTTCGTGATCGCTGCCGTCAGAGACGTCTTACCGTGGTCAACGTGGCCAATCGTGCCAATGTTGACGTGCGGCTTGTTGCGCTCAAACTTACTCTTTCCCATTTGAATGCTTCCTGTGAACGAAAATGGTGGCCCCGGCGAACCGGTTTAGTGCCGCCGTTTAAGGCTTTCGGCGACATTGCGCAAGACTTAATTGCAGACGCCATTCTTGGCCTGACAGCGCATATGGGAGACAATTCGCCGCCTGCAAGGCGATTCGCCAAAGCCCCCTCGAAAATCGCTGAAATCTTAAAGAAAATCGCATGGACCGCCTGCGACGCGCCATAGACGTTCGGCGCCGAGCGCCCTTCCCTGCCAGCCGATAACCGCAATCGTCAGCTTCTCCGCCAGCGCCGGAGACATCTCGGGACGACCGCTGCAGCGGTCGTATAAGGTGGCTTAACGGAAACTGGAGCGGGTAGCGGGAATCGAACCCGCGTATTCAGCTTGGAAGGCTGCTGCTCTACCATTGAGCTATACCCGCGGGGTGGTCCGATCCGATGACGAATGGTGGAGAGAGTTGGATTTGAACCAACGTAGGCTGAGCCAACGGATTTACAGTCCGTCCCCTTTAACCACTCGGGCATCTCTCCAGTTTTTCGTCCGGATCGCAAGACCAAGTTCGTCAGACTTCGAAGCGTTGCGGCCCGTCGTCTGCGCCGCGTATATGACCGGAGCATTTCAGTCTGTCAACACGATGACAACGGAAAAAACACGAAAAATTTCATTCGCTGCCGAAAGCCGGCATATGAAAGAAAGCCTATGCGGCAGCGAGCGCCATGGCTATAAAGCTGCATGAGCAAAGACAACAAATCCGGCGGCAAGACCGCGACAGACCCATCCGCCAAGGATACGCATTACGCCACTCTGCGGCGCGCCCACCGCGACGCCAAGCGCGAACGCGGGGAGATTCCGACGCCTCAGCCGCAGAAGCGAAAGCGCGGCGGCGACGATTGGAAGCCCCCGGCGCTTGCGCCCGACCAGGTGCATCTCTATGGCCTGCATACGGTGCGCGCGGCGCTCGACAATCCCGAGCGCAAGAAGATCAAGCTGTTCGTGACGCAGAACGCGCTCGCGCGGCTCGAAGTCGACGTCGAGGCGCTCGGCATTCCCTTCGAGATCGTTTCGCCGCAGGAGATCGACAAGGTGCTCGGCCCGGAGGCGATCCATCAGGGCGTGATGTTGGAAACACGGCCACTTCCGGTACGCCGGCTCGAAGCGCTGAAGGACAGCCCCCTCCTGCTCGTCCTCGATCAGGTGACCGATCCGCACAATGTCGGCGCGATCATGCGCTCGGCCGTCGCCTTCAACGCGGGTGCGGTCATTACCACGCAGCGACATAGCCCGACCGAATCGGGCGTGCTCGCCAAGTCCGCCTCGGGCGCGCTGGAACTGATACCTTATATACAAGTTACCAATCTCGCCGATGCGCTCGGCGAATTACACAAGCTCGGCTTCTCCACCATCGGCCTCGATTCGGAAGGGCCGGCACCGCTCGAAGGCACCTTCTCCGGCGAAAAAGTGGCGCTGGTGCTCGGCTCCGAGGGCAAGGGGCTTCGGCAAAAGACGCGGGAAACCGTCAACGCACTTGCCCGTCTCGACATGCCAGGCGCGATCAAATCGCTCAACGTCTCGAATGCGGCGGCGATCGCGCTTTATGCGGCGCGGCTCCACTTGAAGGTATAGGCTGGCTGCGGCAAAGGGTAATTGTCATGGTCCGTTTCATCCCTAGACTGATGGCTCCGGCAGCGGTGCTGCTTGCCTGTGGACTGGCATATGGACAGGGTATCGACCCCGATATTCTCAAAGCGCAGGCAGGAACCTATCTCGTTGCCCCGGAGGACGGTGCGAGCGGATGCCGGTTGACGCTGGAAACCGAAGAAGCGATCGGCGGCTATTCGGTCTCCGGTCAGGCCTCCTGTATCAAGCCACTGCCGGCACTTGCAGAAGCCCATTCCTGGAATTTCGATGGCAATGGCGGCGTCATCCTGATCGATGCGACGCGCAAGGTGCTCGCTCGCTTCGTCGAGAACGAAGGTTCGCCGATGAAGACGGAGGATGGTGCGCCGCTGTTGCTGATCGCCGCACCTGACGGCGTCGATCACCTGCCAAGCGTCACCGGCCTTGCCGGGATATGGACGATGCAAAGACCGAACGGCGAAAGGCTTTGCGGCGTGACGCTCAACGGCCGTGTCGATGCGGAGGGAAACGCGCCGCTGTCCCTTTCGGGGGACTGCGCTGCCAACGTCGCCAGACTGAAGCTCGCCGTCTGGCATATTGAGGGTTTCGGGCTGACGCTGATGAGCCTTGACGGTTCGTCGCTTGGCTTCGACATGCGCGCTGACGGCAATTTCGACAAATCGAAGGAGGAAGGCGGCAAGCCGCTTTCACTCGTTCGCCGCTAACCCATAGTCAGTCGGCTCCGATGCCAGAAAAATCCACTTTTGCCTTGGAATGACGCCCCGGAGCACTATGATCGAGCAATGATCGGTTGCCGCAACCGGCTCAGAAGCAAGAAGGAACGATCCCTATCATGGCCATTCGACCGCTGATTTTCGGTATCCTCTTCATCGCGGTCTTCGTCGTGATTATCATCAGTATCATCTGGGTGGACACGTCGCACCCCATCCACCAGCCCGATCCTCTGTCGCCGACGGCGCCCGGCCCGGCGACGCCGGGACAGGTACAATAATTACTGGCAGGAACGCGGACGGCGATCATGCGTTAATCCCGGAATCGAACGAGGATTGAACGCTTATGCGCATAATGATCGCCGTCGTCGCCTTCATGGTCGCCTCCGTGCTCAGCATTGCGATGATGTCGCCCTCCGGCGCCGGACAGGCCGGCAATGGCGACAGGATCGAGGCGAGCGTCAACGAACCCGTCACTCAATGAGTAACGGCCCGGATGATCCGGGCCGTTATCGTCAGCTGCGGTAGAGCCAGAACGGCATGCCGCGATCGCGATCACGCCACTCACGGCGTTCCTGCCAACGCTCGGCGCGCCACCGCCGCCAGTGACGGCGATCATCACGCCAGTCGGAGCGGCGCCAGTCGCGCCCATCGCGCCAGCCACGGTCGTCACGGTCGCGATCACCTCGCCAGCCACGGTCGTCGCGGTCGCGATCACCTCGCCAGCCATCACGGATTTGAACGACATCGCCCTGCGTCGACACCGCCGGCCGCTCGGCCGGCATGGCGGTGGCCGGTGCGACGGACGCGAAAGCCGCACCGACGGAAATGGTTGCGGCGAGAAAGAGATGAGCGAGCTTCATGGCTGTTTCCTCATTGATGATGAGGCGAAGATATGCGGGCGCGCCTGAATTGGCGCTGAAGCAGCCCTTCACGCGCGGTTCATCAAGCGATGCGTGCTATCTGAAAAGATCTGCCGGTGCGAGATTGAGCGAAGCAGCGTCGAACCCAGGCTATGAGTTGGCAGGCCGTATCGCGCGGAAAAGAATGGTGCCCCCGGCAGGGTTCGAACCCGCGACCCCCTGATTACAAATCAGGTGCTCTACCAACTGAGCTACAAGGGCGATAGTTGCCCCAACTAGCAGATTCTGTGATTCTGTAAAGGGAAAATCCGCGGCCGCGCGGACAGGTCTGCTGCAGCTCAAAACGCTTCACGATAGAAAACGTCCTTGTCGCACAAGGCCTTTATCCTTTAGCTAGGGCAGCATCATAAAGGGCATTGCATGGGCCGTTCATTTCAGACGCTTTCCTTTCTCGCCTCACCAACGACGGAGGCGCTTGCCGCGCGCGAGGAGTTGATTCGCGTCTATGGTGACGTACCGGCTGACGAAGCCGACGTCATCGTCGCGCTCGGCGGTGACGGTTTCATGTTGCAGACGCTGCACAACACCATGAACTCGGGCAAGCTGGTCTACGGCATGAATCGCGGCTCGGTCGGCTTCCTGATGAACGACTATCGTAGCGAACGACTTCAGGAGCGCATCTGCGACGCCGTCGAAAACGTCTTCCGGCCATTGCAAATGACGACGGCCAATGCCGACGGGACCAACTCGACGGCGCTCGCCATCAACGAGGTCTATCTTTTCCGCCAATCCTATCAGGCGGCGAATCTGAGGGTCACGGTAGACGGGCGTGTTCGCCTGGAGGAACTGATCTGCGACGGGTTGATGGTGGCGACCCCTGCCGGATCGACGGCCTATAATCTTTCCGCCCATGGCCCCATCCTGCCGCTCGAGGCGCCACTGCTCGCCATGACGCCGGTCAGCGCTTTCAGGCCACGGCGCTGGAGGGGCGCGCTGCTTCCAAACAAGGTGACCGTCGATATCGACGTCCTCGAGCCGGTGAAGCGGCCGGTGAACGCGGTGGCCGACAATACCGAGGTCAAATCGGTTCTGCATGTCCGCATCGCCCAGTCGGAGCATATGACGGCACGGATCCTTTCTGATCCCGACCGCTCCTGGTCCGACCGTATTCTCGCCGAGCAGTTCAAGGATTGAGACGATGGCAATGCGACGGGTATTGATGACGAGCCTCCTGCTTGCGGGATGGAGCATTGCGGCTGACGCCGCTCCGGCAAAGGATGCCATCCTGCCGGCATCGGTGATTTTCGCKACCAGCACCGGCTACTGGGAGGATGACGGCAACGCGCCGGCGGTCGAGCGGGCGCCGATGGGCGCCGAGAGCGTTGCCGACCCCGAAGGAAGGGCCGCGCAGCGCCACGGCTACTACAAGCTCTTTGCCGTCCGCCAGCCGGACAGGACTTCGAAGGTCTATCTGCAGCAGATTGCCCAGACCGAGACCGGCCCGGCGATCGCCTCGACCATCGAGCTGCAGGAGTTCAGCGACCTGAAGCCTTACGTTACCGATATACGCCCCGAGAATTCGAACGGCATCATCAAGGAACCGGGGCTCTTCGCCACGGTCTATCTGAAGACCGACCCTGCCGCGGAGCCGGATGGCTGGACCGTGCTGATCGACGAATTCGGCGACATCACCGTGGAGAAGGCGACGAATTGAACAGCTGGGAATTGTTCAAAGAGGCATCCAGGCGATGAAACTTGGCTTTCGTGACGGCGTCCTCCACGACGAGAAAAGGTCGAACTGGGACGCAGCCGGCCCCAGACCCATCAGTTGGTCCCTCTGGTATCCCGCTGCCGATGACGCGCGAGAAAGCGAAATACCGGAAAGAAGCTGGTTCCAGAAAGCGGCCGTCGCCCGCGATGCACCGATCCGACCGGAGGCCGTGCCCTATCCCCTTCTTCTTCTGTCGCATGGCACCGGCGGATCCGCGGCCGGGCTGGAGTGGCTGGCGCGACGCCTGGTCGATCGCGGATTTGCAGCGCCCGGCGTCAACTACCATGGCAATACCGGCAACGAGCCCTATCGCGCTGAAGGCTTTGCCTGCCTTTGGGAGCGGGCGCCGGATCTAAGCTACATGCTCGACCACAGCGATGCGTGGCTGAGCGATCTTTCGGGCCATATCGATACGAACAGTGTGTTCGCGGCCGGATTTTCGGCCGGAGCCTATAGCGTCATGCTGCTGCTTGGCGCTATCGCCCAGTTCTCGCAGTTCGAACCGTCCAGGATGAAGCCGGGTGGCGCGCGCGGACCCAGGGAGTTTCCCGACCTTGCCGATCATATTCCGGCATTGCTGCGCACCAGCGATGTGTTTTCCGATTCATGGTCCCGCATGTCGAAGTCCTACCGAGACGACAGAATCAAGGCCGCGCTCGTTTGCGCGCCGGGCCGGTCCGTTCTCGGTTTCAGCGAGGAAAGCCTGAAAGCTGTCGAAGCGCCCGCCCTCATCCTGGTCGGTGATGCCGACAGGGCGGCACCGGCCGAAGAATGTTCGTCGTGGCTACATGCGCGGCTCCGGCGCAGCGCTCTTAAAATCTTCGGCGGCGGCCTTGGACATTATGTCTTTGTGCCGGAGGGCACTGCGCTCGGCCTCGCCTTTGCGGCAGAACTCTTTACCGATCCCCCCGGCATCGAGCGTGCGGCCGTTCACGACGAGATTGCCGATCTGTCGGCAACGCTGTTTCAAGGCAGTGACATCCGCGCGGAAAAGGCCACGAATTGAGCATGCCTTCGGGGAACGAAGACGCATTTGCTCCGCGCAGATGACCCTGCATGCAAATTCTGTCGCCGATCCTATTCTTTCACGGTGTCGCCGGCGAAGGTTTCCTTCATCGCGCGAAGGATGATGACTGCCGAGGCCGCGCCTGGATCGATGTGTCCGAGCGACCTCTCGCCGAGCCGGGCCGCCCTCCCCCGAGTTGCAACCATGGAACGGGTCGAATTCGCGCCGGTTTCGGCGGCCTGCAGTATACTGGTCCACATTTCGACGCTCCCGGCCGCCCGCGCCCGTGCAGTGACGGCGGCTTCGGTCGCGGGAATCCAGGCATCGAGCATCGTCTTGTCGCCGCGCTGCCCCTTTCCACGCTCCCTGATGCCGGCCGTCATCGCCTCGACGATCGCCGCCTGATCGGCAGTTGAAAGGTGTTCGTCCTGTTTCAGGACCTGGGCGGCCCTGCGAAATGCCGTGGCGTAAAGCGGTCCCGTGGATGCACCGACGGCATTCAGAAAGGCTGTCGCCGCCGACGTGAACACCTCCGACGGAAGCATGTGGTCGAGGTCGAATTTCGCGAGTTCCCCGTTCACCGCCGTGAAGCCGAGCACCATGGTAATTCCATGATCGGCGTCGCCGATAGCCCCGTCCAGATCCGAGAGACGGTCCTTCTCCGCTGCGATCGCAACGGAGATGCGATGAAACATCCTGCTAAGGTGGCGCGCCGCGCTTTCCGACATCATGATCCTCCCAGTTCGAGCAGGATGCGGCCCGTGTCAGCCGAGCGCATCTCTTATACCTTCAGTTCGCGACCCGCAGAAACGCGGTATCGCAAGGATGATGCAACAATTCCGTCAATTCTTGATCGAGATGCAAGATCGATATGGATGCACCGACCATGTCGAGCGAGGTGCAATAGTGTCCCACCCAATTCGCCTCTATCGCGATGCCTTTCGCACTCAGCCGCTGCTCGACACGCCGGAAGAGAATGTAGAGTTCCATCAGCGGCGTTGCGCCGAAGGAATTGACCAATACTGCGACGCGGTCGCCCGATGCCGGCTTCATTTCCGCGAATATGCGATCCATCACCCGATCGGTGATTTCATCGGCAGTCATCATCTTTTCGCGAATGACGCCGGGTTCACCATGGATGCCCATGCCGATCTCGATGTCGTCGGGACCAATTTCAAAGTTGTGGCGACGGGTCTGAGGAAGCGAGCACGGTTCCAATGCAACGCCCATCGTAAATGTCCGTGCGTTGGCCTTGCGCGTCGCCGTTTCGCAGGCAGCAAGCGACAGGCCGCGGTCGCAGGCTGCTCCGGCGACCTTGAAGATGAAAAAGTTACCGGCGACGCCCCGTCGGCCCTCCCTGTCTTCCAGCGGCGATGAGGCGATGTCGTCCGTGGTCACGACCGTGCGGACCGCGATGTTCTCCTCCGCCGCCATCTCGGCTGCCATCTCGAAATTCATGACGTCGCCGGCATAGTTGCCGTAGACGAAAAGCACACCCTCTCCGCCGGACGCCGCCCTGGTACATTGAAGGATCGGGCCGGGAGGCGGCGAGGAGAAGATATTGCCGACAGCAACGGCATCGGCAAGACCCTTCCCGACATAGCCGAAGAACGCAGGCTCGTGTCCCGTGCCGCCGCCGATCACAAGACCGACCTTGCCGGCGCGCGGTCCCGTCCGGGCAACGAGCGCGCGGTGAGAATTGTCGACCGGCTCGAGATAGGCAGCATGTGCCTTCACTGCCCCATAGAGCATTTCCTCGACGACCTCGTCAGGATTGTTCAGAAATTTCTTGATGTGAGTGCGGAAACCGGTCGCTGGCGGCGTACCAATTTCGACCCTTGGGCGCTGCAAAAGCTTCTGGTCGACCTCGGTCACACCGTCCGCATGCAGGATGCCGCGGCCCGTCGCGGCATCGGTGATCAGCACGTTGACATAGCCGCCGCGAAGGGCTGCGAGGATTGCCGGCACCTTGTCGAAACCGCCGGCGACAGCGATCCGCAGACCGATCTTCTTCAGCATGTCGAGTGATATTCCGACCGTGCGGTCATCCAGCGGGCCTGCGACCGGGCGGCCCTGCCCGTCGATGAAACGTCCGGCGACGATGCCTGCGGCATCCTTCGCCAGATATTGCTGCAACGATACCGACTCGAAGAATCCGCTGGTATGGATGGTCGAATTCGGGCGCATGGAGGCGATACCGAAAATCACCTTGTTGGCGTGTGAAAGCGCCTCGAACTGACTTTCGATCAATGGCTCACGCAACAGGATATTGCGGACATCAGGAGCGGATACGATCGCCGGAGCTGCGATATTGATCAGCCGCGCGTCCACGGCATCGGCAAAGGCCGCTGCGCAAAGTTCGGGTGTATAGGCGAATGTCGCACTGGTTCCGCCGGTTGCCTGAACCACCGTGACGTCCTGCAGGCCGCTTATCGAGGTCTGTTCACCGACCGCCATGACCGTGCGGCCCCAGACGACGGCCAGCTTATCACCGGATTTCAAAAGCCTCTGCAGCGCCTGAGCGCCTGCGCGCCCGAGACGGTCGATGAGCGGACGGGTATTGTCGTCGCTCGGGACGACGAGACAGTCCTGCAAACCGAAATGCCGTTTCAACTCCTGAGCAATCGTCAGCGAACTCAGGCGCGACGGCTCGATGGAGATATTGACGATTCCGCGGGCGCGCGCATCGGCGAGATAGCTGTTCACCGTTGCCCGCGAAATCCCCATTGTATCGGCAATGTCGCCCTGCGTCATGCCGTCCTCATAATAGAGCCAGCAGGCCCAGATATAGGGATCATCGCCAAACCGCAGCGGGATGGGTTCCGACGCATCGTCAGCGCTGTTTCGCACGCTACCGTTCTTCCGCGCTGATGATGTCTTGACGGTCATGCTTCCTGGTTTCCCTGCGATGTTCAAATCGCCCGCGAAGATGAGCGTAAAGTCTCCGGTTTTCAACATTCTCCGCACAATGATTTCCGGCCACCAACGCAGCCGGAAAGGTGATGCTCTGGAGGATCACGGCTCTCACCAAAACCCGCTGTTTTTCATGCGGATGGCCGAAGCCTTGCCTCGACGCCAAGTGCGAGCGACTGGAGGATCAGCGCGCAGGAGGTGGCGCCGGCATCCAGAACGCCAAGCGAACGTTCGCCGAGCCTGCTTGCCCGGCCGATCCTGGCCACCAGATCACGGGTGCTGTCCCGGCCGGCCTCCGCCGCTGCGACGAGAACATTCAGCGATTCCGCAAACGACTTTCCGTCGCTATTGGCCAGATCGAACGCCTCTATGGCGGGCACGAGCGTATCGAGAAGGGTCTTGTCGCCCACTTTTGCGGACCCGATCGCCTGAATGCCTTCAAGACCATTGTGCAGCATTGCGCTGAACATCCCCGCATCGATCTGCGCAGCCTTTTCGATCGTTTCAGCGAACTGAATGAACATGACGCCGTAGAGCGGCCCCATCGACCCGCCGATTTCCGTCATCAGCACCGTGCCGAGCGTGTCGAGAGCTTCTGCGAGCGACATGTCTGCGCCCTTGATCCGTTCGGCTGCCATGCCAAATCCCTTGGCCATATTAACCCCGTGATCGCCGTCGCCGATCCTGCCGTCGATCTCGCTGAGATAAGCGCGGTTCTCGATGATCCGATCTGCGAGCGAGACAACGATGTCACCCGAGGAAGCATTATCAAATTGCTGCATTCGCTTGGTCTCCCATCAAGGCATTGCCGGGCAGTGGACATCGACGTCGAGTAGCGTCTTCAACTCGCCGTCAAGCGCCATGACGGTCAGCGTCGCACCGACCATCTCCAACGAGGTGAAGTAATTTCCGATATAGGTCTTGTAGATTTTCAGTCCGCGCCCGGTAATCTCGGTTTCGATCGTGTCGTGAAGGATATAAAGCTCGTTCAAAGGCGTCGCGCCGAGGCTGGAGACGATGACGGCCACTTCGGTTCCGGACGTCAGTCCGTGGTCATCCAGAACGATCTTGGCCATTTCGCGTGCGACCTCGGCGGCAGGCTTCAGCGGCTCGACCCGCACCCCCGGCTCGCCGTGATGGCCGATGCCGACTTCCATCGTGCCCGGCGCAATCTGGAAGTTGGGATGCCCGACGGCGGGCAGCGTGCAGGGACCGAGGCCGATGCCGATAGAACGGCAATTGTCKATCGCCCTTTGCGCTGTCGCCTGCACTTCTTCGAGGCTCGCCCCTTGCGAAGCCTTGGCGCCCGCGCATTTCCACATGAATATCTCGCCCGCAACGCCGCGTCGCTTCTCACGCTCGTCCGGTCCGGCCGAACATACATCGTCATTGGCGACGACGGTCGCGATCGTGATGCCTTCCTTGGCGGCGAGTTTGATCGCCATTTTCACATTCATATTGTCACCGGCATAATTGCCGTAGAGGCAGACGACACCGTTGCCGCCATTGGCTTCGCGCGCGGCATCGAGAAAACTCTTGGCCGTCGGCGATGAAAACAGCTCACCCACCGCGACGGCATCCAGCATGTTGCGTCCGGCATAGCCGATAAAGGCAGGCTCATGGCCGGAACCGCCACCGGTGATGACGCCGACCTTGCCCGCGACGGGCGCGTGGCGCGCGGCGATGACGCGCGGATTGTCGCTGCCGAGCCTGACCATATCGGCATGCGCCTTGACGAAGCCCTTGACCGTATCCTCGACGACCTCGTCCGGATTGTTGATAAACCGTTGCATGGTTCCTCCTGTTTTCCGCGTGTCAGACAATGGTATAGCCGCCATCGACCAGAAGATCCGCGCCGTTGATCATCTCGGCGCCGCTCGACGCCAGAAACACCGCCGCCGCAGCGATCTCCTCGGGATAGGCGAAGCGCCCCATCGGGATGCGCTTCTTCAGCTCCTCTCCGCGCGGGTTATCCCAGGCCTTTCTTCCGAGCTCGGTCAGAACCACTGTCGGCGAGATCGTATTGACGGTTATGCCGTGTTTCCCCCACTCGGCAGCGAGCGTCTTGGAAAGGCCGATGACGCCGAATTTGGAGGCGCAATAAGCCACGTGCTGATCGATGGCGACCGTGCCGGCCTGCGAGGCGATATTGATGATCCTGCCGCCCGTGCCGGCCTTGAGCATGACCCGGCCGGCCGCCTGAGAGACGAGGAATGTTCCCTTGAGATTGATGTCGATGGTCCTGTCCCAGGCCTCCAGGGTGAGATCCTCGGCGGGGGCGAGCATGGCGACACCGGCGCTGTTGACGACGATGTCGATATGAGCGAAGGCCGCCTGCGCCGCAGCGATGACGGCTTCCACCGATTGCGGGTTGGAAACGTCGCAGACGAAGGCTTTCGCGCCATTTCCGAGGGCCTCGGCCTTGGATTTCGCGACGGTTTCATTGATGTCGATCACGCCGACGACCGCGCCTTTGGCGGCAAATGCCGATGCGATGGCATCGCCGATGCCGGAGGCCCCACCCGTTACCAGGGCGACCTTGCCGCCCAGCGAAAAATTCAGATCAATCTGTTTTGAATCGGTCATGGATCTTTTCCCGGCCTGTCTGAGAAATGGGGCGGGCGAACCCGCCCCACAGAATGGATTATTTACGTGTTGCGAGCAGCTTGTCGACGTTGTCGGCTGTCACCGGCGTCCACGGCACATTGTAATTCTTGTCCTTGCCGTCGTTCCACGGCATGTCCTTGTAGGTCGCCCAGATATCGGACTGCGGCTTGTAGTTGCTCTTCTTGGCACGGAAGATGGCAAGGTCGAGAGCGCCCTGAGCCTGAGCACGTGCGTCCTGCAGGATCGACGTCATCTCGCCGGCCTTGACGGCGCGAAGAGCGTCGGTGATGCCGTCGATGCCGGCGATCGCGAAGCTCTTCTCGTCGAGGCCCGCAGCCTTGATCGCCTCGATGGCGCCGAGCGCCATCTCGTCGTTCTGGCCGATCACGCCGTTGATCTGTTTCGGATGCGCGGTCAGCCAGTTCTCCATCAGCGTCTGGGCTTCGGCACGTGACCAGTTCGCCGTCTGGTCTTCGAGGACCTTCACGTCAGGGCATTCGGCGAGCGCCTTCTTATTGCCTTCCAGGCGCGAGATCTGTGCGGACTGACCGACCGGGCCTTCGAGGATGACGACATTGCCCTTGCAGCCGAGCTTGTCGAGGACGGTCTTGGCTTCCATGTAGCCCGAGATGGTATCGTCGGAACCGACATAGGAGGTCAGCAGGTCGGAATTGACGCGGGTGTTCGAACCGATCACCGGAATGCCGGCATCCGCCGCCGACTGTACGGCCGCTGCACCTGCATCGACGTCGATCGGTGCAAAGATGATCGCATTGTATTTCTGCGTGACCATCGTCTTGAACTGATCCTGCTGAACCAGCGCGTCATAGCGACCGTCGAAAACAGTCAGCTCGACCTCGCCGCTCTTGACGGCCGGGTGCTCCTGCATCGCTGCCGCCCAGATCTGCATGAACTCCGCATTGAGGCCGTAAGGGGCTGCCCCGATCTTGATCTTTTCCTGGGCCACGGCCGACGAGGCCAGTAAGGCAGTTGCCGAAGCAAGCGCAATCATAAGCTTTCTCATTTCAATATCCTCCACTTTAAGTTTTAGCGGCCGGCATGGCTCGCCTCTGCAACGGGCCGGCAAGGGCCGGCACGGTTTCCGATGGGGCTCAGGCCCCGTAAGTTCGCTTCTGGTCGAGCATCACGGCGCCGACGATCAGGGCACCTTTCAGGACCTGCTGGTAGTAGGATTGGATCCCCATCAGATCGAGGCCGTTGTTCATGACGCCGATGATGAGCGCGCCGATCAGCGTACCCGTCACCCGGCCGACACCGCCCGACAGACTTGTGCCACCGATAACGACCGCCGCAATTGCGTCCAGCTCATAAGCAATGCCCGCCTGTGGCAGGGCCGATCCTGTACGGGCGCTGAGCAGCATGCCGGCCAGACCGGCAAGACCGCCGGAAATGACATAGACAATGAAACGGATGCGGCCGATGTCGATACCGGAGGTCTTCGCCGCATGCGGATTGCCTCCGACGGCATAGATGTAGCGGCCGAAGCGCGTCCGGCTGAGGATCCACCACGAAGCGGCGAAAACGACGGCGAGAATGATGACGGGGGCCGGAATGCCGATGACGTCGCCGGTGCCGATCCACCGGAAGGCCGGCGTCAGCGCGGGAACCGGGCGACCGCCGCCATAGATCAGCGTCAAGCCGCGCGCGGCCGAAAGCATGCCAAGGGTGGCAACGAAGGCCGGAACGGAAAATCGCGAGACGATCGCCCCCGATATCGCGCCGCAAGCGACGCCGACCAGGATGCCGACCGCAAGTCCGATGGCCACCGGATAGGGCGCACCGGCGATCGCCGCCGTGGCAGAGGTCGTCGAGAAGCTGGCGCTGACAATACCGGCAAGCGCCACGACGGAACCGACCGAAAGATCGATGCCGCGGGTCAGGATCACGAAAGTCATGCCGATGGCAAGCACGCCGTTGATCGAAGTCTGCAGCAGCACGTTGGAAATATTGCCGCCGGTCAGGAAGAACTCGTTCGAGAACGAAAGGACCACCACGAGAAGCAGAAAAGCGAGAAAGATACCGTATTCCTGAATCAACAGCCGTCGTCGATCCGAACTGAACCAGCCGCCGGCATTGCTATCGTCGCTCTCTGACACTCTTGCTCGCTCCTCTGGCGCCTTACGGGTGACCTGATCCTGATCAGGTCGATAAGTGGACGAGTGATTGGGCATCCGTTTCCTCCCGGCAGTAAATTCCCGCGCTTCTGCCTGCGCGCATCACCATGATACGGTCCGACATGCCCAGAACTTCGTCGATTTCCGATGAGATCATCACGACCGTTCCGCCGGCCGCGGCAAAATCACAGATGATGCGGTAGATTTCGCGCTTGGCGCCGACATCGACGCCACGTGTCGGCTCATCGAGGAGCAGCACCTTTGGATTGCGCAGAAACCATTTTCCGAGCACCACTTTCTGCTGATTGCCGCCTGACAGGCCCGAGACCGGCATGGTGTCACGGGCGGCCTTGATCTGAAATTGCGCCTGGATCCGACGGCTGGCCTCGGCCTCGCGACGGCGGCTCATGGCAAAGGAAGGGCTCATCTCCGGTAGGCTTGCCATGCAGATGTTGGCGCGAACGGAGTCGGAAAGATTGAGCCCCGTCAGCTTGCGATCCTCCGTCACCAGCGCCAGGCCATTTGCCATCGCATCCGCCGGCTTCGACACGGAGATGCGGGCACCATCGACGACGATCCTGCCGTCGGAGGATTTTTCGAGGCCAAAAAGGCAATTGAAGATCTCGGTTCGCCCCGAGCCCATCAGCCCGTAGATGCCGAAGATCTCGCCCTTGCGGGCGGAGAAGGAAATGTCCTCGATCTTGTTCGGGCAACTCAGCGCCGTAACCTCGAGGCCGGTTTCGGATGTCGGCGTATTGGTTTTGACATATTCCTCGGCCAGTTCCCGGCCAACGATCATCCGGATGAGATCAGGACGGCTGATCTCCTTGAGGTCTCCGCTGCCGACATAGGCGCCGTCGCGAAACACGGTATAGGAATCGGCGATCTGGAAGATTTCCGAAAGCCGGTGCGAGACATAGACGATGCCGCGTCCCTGCCCCTTCAGGCGCCGGATGGCCGCGAAGAGCTGCTGAGCCTCTTTCTCACCGATTGCCGAGGTTGGCTCATCCATGAAGATGACCTCGGCATCGTGGCTTAGCGCCTTGGCGATCTCGACGAGCTGCATCTGCGCGACGGAGAGGTTCATCATGTATTGGGTAGCGCGGATATCGAATTCGAGATCGTCGAGAAGCCCTTGGGCGGAGCGGTTCATCGTCCGGAAATCGATACCGCCGAAACGTGTCGAGGGCTCACGCCCGAGATAGATGTTTTCCGCCACCGTCATGTGCGGAACCGGACTCAGCTCCTGCTCGATGATGGCAATGCCGGAGGCGAGCGCGTCGGCGGGACCGGCAAAGTCCACGTCCTTGCCACGACGGCGGATCGAGCCAGCATCGCGATTATGGATACCCATGAGGATCTTGAGAAAGGTCGACTTGCCTGCGCCGTTACCGCCGCAAAGTGCGTGGACCGAGCCGGCGCGAAGTTCGAAGCGGCCGTCGCGCAATGCCGCGACACCACCAAAGGACTTCTTCAGCCCTTCCACATCCAGCAAAAGCTCCACCCTCTTCTCCTCCACACATGCACCGGCAACCGATTGGCGGGAGCCGATCGACATCGGTGATCTCCAGCCCCGATATCCATGATGACATTATTCGACACTGACTCGACAAATGTCAAGTCGTGGACGATCATATAAATGCGAGGGCGGCCTCAGGGGCAAATCGCACCACGAGAATCCGCTGTGAGAAGACCTGCACTCACGGGCCAGGCGGAGGATCAATGAAAATCATAAGACGCACAGGAAAGATCGCCATAGGCGCCGATAGCGCGGGCAAACCTCTTCTCGATGTCATTTAAGCGCGTCTCGATGAGCTGAAGCGGTTGGTTATGCGTCGAGCAAGGGCTGTGATCGCCTCAACGATCTATAGCGCCGCGCGTCTTTTCAGACGCGCAAAGGACGCCCTTAACACTTTGAATGGACTTTCCAGGGCCTTTCAAAACAAAAGCCCCGTCTCCGGGGCTTTTGTTGTCTCAATCCATCGACAATCCGATCAGTCGACATCCTCGACGACCGCGTCGGCGGCGCCGCTGATCCGGTGGGCAAGGGCCGCTTCCATGAACTCGTTCAGATCGCCGTCGAGCACATCATCGGGCGCGCTGCTGGCAACGCCCGTGCGCAGGTCCTTGACCATCTGGTAGGGCTGCAGCACGTAGGAGCGGATCTGATGGCCCCAGCCGATCTCGGTCTTGGAAGCGGCTTCGGCGCTGGCGGCATCCTCACGCTTCTTCAGTTCCGCTTCGTACATGCGGGCGCGCAGCATATCCCACGCCTTGGCGCGGTTCTTGTGCTGCGAGCGCTCCTGCTGGCACTGCACGACGATACCCGTCGGAATATGCGTAATGCGCACGGCCGAGTCGGTSGTGTTGACGTGCTGGCCGCCGGCACCCGAGGARCGGTAGGTGTCGATGCGGCAGTCGCTTTCGTTGATCTCGATCTGGATCGAGTCGTCGACAACCGGGTAGACCCAGATCGACGAAAAGGACGTATGACGACGCGCATTGCTGTCRTAGGGCGAGATGCGCACCAAGCGGTGCACGCCCGATTCCGTCTTCAGCCAGCCATAGGCATTGTGGCCCTTGACGAGCAGGGTYGCGGACTTGATGCCCGCCTCTTCGCCGTCATGGACTTCGAGAAGCTCGACCTTGAAGCGCTGGCGTTCGGCCCAGCGGGTGTACATGCGCAAAAGCATGTTCGCCCAGTCCTGGCTTTCGGTGCCGCCGGCGCCGGAATGGACTTCGAGATAGGTGTCGTTGCCATCGGCTTCGCCGGAGAGCATGGCTTCCACCTGGCGGCGCCCGGCCTCGGCCTTCAAGGCCTTTAGCGTATCCTCGGCTTCCTTGACGACGCTCTGGTCGCCCTCTTCCTCGCCAAGCTCGATCAGCTCGATATTGTCGTTCAGCTGCTGCTCGAGCTGCTTGACGCCGTTGATGCCGTCATCGAGCTGCTGGCGCTCGCGCATCAGCTTCTGCGCTTCGGAAGCGTCGTTCCAGAGGTTCGGATCCTCTGCCTTGTTGTTTAACCAGTCCAGTCGTCTTATCGCCTGGTCCCAGTCAAAGATGCCTCCTCAGCAGGGTGATAGCCTGCTTGGTTTCATCGACCACGTTTTCGATTTCCGCTCGCATTTTCCGCTTCTCTGCCTCGGTCTTCTTCAGGTGCTGGTGACATAGAGACGCCCGCCGCGGATGTAAAGGGCCGCGGCGGGCGTGCAAAATTCAGGCCTCGGTCAGAACAGGCCGGGCGTGCCGGTCTGGACGGCCTGGTTCGCCTGCGGCGAAGTCTTCAGGATTTCCTCCGGCGCCATGGTGCTGTCCATGCCGATCACGGAGAAGCTGTCGGCCGGGCCGGTGCCAGGCTTGAAGGCCTCAACGATGGTGTTCGGATCGCCTTCGCCCGCCGCCATGCCGGTCTTGCGGTCGATCGAAATCAGGTTCATGCCGGATGGAATGACGAACTTCGATTCCGGCATGTCCTTGACGGCAGCCTGCATGAATTCGTTGAAGATCGGGGCGGACAAGACGCCACCGGTGCCGCCGCGGCCGAGCGGGGCCGGCGTATCGAAACCCATATAGAGGCCTGCGACTAGGTCCGGCGTGAAGCCGACGAACCAGGCATCCTTCTCGTCATTGGTCGTGCCGGTCTTTCCGGCGACGTCGCGGCCGCCGAGATCGACCTTGCCGGCAGCCGTRCCGCGCTGGATAACGCCCTGCATCATCGAGGTGATCTGGTAGGCGGTCATCGGGTCGAGCACGGTTTCGCGGTTGTCGACGATATTCGGCTCTTCCTGGTTCTGCCAATCACCGGCATTGCAGCCCTCGCACAGACGCTCCTCATGCCTGAAGATGGTCTTGCCGTAGCGGTCCTGGATGCGGTCGATCAGCGTCGGCTTGATCTGCTTGCCGCCATTGGCAATGACCGAATAGGCCGAGACCATGCGCAGCACCGTCGTATCGCCGGCGCCGAGCGACATTGAGAGAACCGGCATCATGTGGTCGTAGATGCCGAAGCGTTCGGCATATTCTGCGACGATATTCATGCCGAGATCGTTGGCGAGGCGCACCGTCATCAGGTTGCGCGAATGCTCGATGCCCGAACGCAGCGTCGACGGGCCGCCGGATTCGCCGCCGTAGTTTTCCGGCCTCCAGACTTGGCCGCCCGAGACGATTTCGATCGGCGCGTCCATGATGACCGAAGCCGGCGTATAACCATTGTCCATTGCCGCCGCGTAGACGAAAGGCTTGAACGAGGAGCCCGGCTGGCGCATCGCCTGGGTGGCGCGATTGAATTCGGACTGGGCATAGGAGAAGCCGCCGACCATGGCGAGCACGCGGCCGGTCTTCGGATCCATGGCGACCAGGCCACCTTGCACCTTCGGCGGCTGCTGCAGGCGATAGGAGGTCGACGCGTCGTCACCGAGCTTTGCGACATAGACAACGTCACCGGGGGACACGGCGCCGACCGGCGATTTCGTGGTCTTGCGGGCGCCGTCGGCCGAACGGAAGGCCCACTGCATGTTCTTGGCGTCGATCGTGCCGCGCTGGCGATCGGCCGCAACCTTGCCGCTGCCATCCTTGGCCGGCTGCAGGCCGATGTCGACGGTGCTGTCTGACACGGCGAGTACCACGGCAAGCCGCCATTCCGGCACATCGGACAGTGCGGGAATATCGGCAAGCGCCTTGCCCCAATCACCGCTCGCATCGATCTGCTTGATCGGGCCGTGGAAACCGCGGCGCTCGTCGTAAGTGACCAGACCGTCCTGCAGCGCCTTGCGCGCAGCGAGCTGCATCTGCGGATCGAGCGACGTGCGCACCGAAAGGCCGCCCTCATAGAGGACCTTTTCGCCGTACTGGTCGATCAGCTGGCGGCGCACGGCTTCGGCGAAAAAATCCGAAGCAAAGAGCGAGGGGCCGGTGGTGCGGGCGGTGACGCCGAGCGGCTGCTTCTTGGCTTCCTCGCCGTCAGGTTGGCTGACATAGCCGTTCTCGACCATCCGGTCGATCACCCAGTTGCGACGCTCGAGCGCTGCTTCCGGATGGCGGAAGGGATGATAATTGGCAGGACCCTTCGGCAGCGATGCCAGATAGGCGGCTTCGGCGACGGTCAGTTCGGTGACGGATTTGTTGAAATAGGTGAGTGCTGCGCCGGCGATGCCATAGGAATTCAGACCGAAGAAGATCTCGTTCAGGTAGAGTTCGAGGATCTTGTCCTTGCTGTAGGCCTGCTCGATACGGAAGGAGAGGATCGCTTCCTTGATCTTGCGGTCGATCGTCTGGTCCGAGCTCAAAAGGAAGTTCTTGGCCACCTGCTGGGTAATTGTGGAGGCGCCGACCGGGCGGCGGCCGGAACCGAAATTCTGCAGGTTGACGAGGATGGCGCGGCCAAGACCGGTGAGATCGACGCCCGGATGATTGTAGAAGTTCTTGTCTTCGGCCGACAGGAAAGCCGCCTTCACACGGTCGGGAACCGCCTGGATCGGCAGGAAGAGACGCTTTTCCTTGGCGTACTCGGCCATCAGGGCGCCGTTGCCGGCATGGACGCGGGTCGTCACCGGCGGCGCATAGCTGTTCAGAACGGCATAGTCCGGGAGATCCTTCGCGACATTGGCGAGATAGATGGCAACACCCGCCGCCGCGACCAGAAACAGGACGCAGGCCATTCCGAAGAAATATCCAAAAAGTCTAACCATATTTCAGCTACCGGTCTCTTCGATCTTCAATCGGCGCAGCCGCAACGATTGCACAGATCAAGGCAATTTGCACGTTGCGCGGCTTACTCTATGAGCGCTACCGCCACAAGCCGATTTCGCGCCTCAGGCTGCGAAACATAAGCCGGAGTAACGGCGCGAATGTGAGCAAAATAGGGCTGTCTGCGCCGCATTCACCGCTGCGGCCGCGTTTCATTAGAACTGTCACATCCAAGCAACGCCCGTCCCCACCGCCAATCCGGGGTATCTTGCTCAGAATTTGATTCATGCGGCGCACTTAAATCTTTGTTTTTATGAATCTTTGTTTTTATGCGGGCCGCCGTGCCGCAACCGCTACAGATTTTTGGGCGGCGGCCGTCAACCGCCATTCGCCATGACGGCGGCGCGGTATCGCTTCACTGCGTCGGTCAAGAGACCGGCGATCTTGCCGCGCCAGGCCTCGTCGAGCAGCAGCTTCTCGTCCTCGGCATTCGAGAGGAACCCGATCTCGAGAAGGATCGACGGCACGTCAGGGGCCTGCAGCACGCGGAAGCCGGCATGACGGTGCGGATTGTTGATGGTGCCGACCTGATCCTTGAAGGAATTCAGCACACTCTCGGCCAGTGAGATGGAGAAGGCCTGTGTCTCGCGCCGCGTCAGATCGAGCAGGATGTCGGCGACCTCGGGCGGCTCGGCAACCGTCTCCTTGCCGGCGATCTGGTCGGAGAGGTTTTCACGTTCGGCAAGGTCGGCGGCGAGCTTGTCGGATGCCCTGTCGGRGAT
>NZ_JBFTQY010000097.1:0-20674 GCF_056399245.1 Rhizobium sp. 01N447_2 | reverse complement strand
TCGTTATCGTGACTACCTGCACCTTCTAAAGAGACAATCCAGTTGAGCCGCCCCAAAGAGCCAGAATCCAAAATAACCATCGCCGATGTCGCCCGCGCCGCAGGGGTGTCACCGATGACGGTATCGCGCGTGCTCAACGATCGGGGCGGAGCCAGTGCGGAGACCAGTCAACGGATTATTTTAGCGGCGAGCGAACTCAATTACCGGCCCAATCCCTTTGCGCGCGGATTGCGGTCCGATCGATCGAAGGCCATCGGCCTTCTCGTTCCCGACATCACCAATCCGTTCTTTCCCGAAGTCATCAGGGGAGCCGAGGATGCCGCGAGTGCTGCCGGCTACAACCTGCTTCTGTCCAATGTCGTCGAGAACAGCAAGCGGGAGGAAGAACTCATCGAAACGCTGCTGCGGCATCGGGTCGACGGGATCATCGTCTGCAGCCCGCGGCTGCCCGACGCCGCCCTGCACAAGGCGCTTGCGCCCCACCGCGCCGTGGTGCTCATCAACCGCGAGGCGCCCAACGAGGTCGCCGGGACGATTGTCACCGACTATGAGACGGGAGCGTCGCGTGCCATCGACCATCTGGTCGAGCGCGGGCGCCGCAGGATAGCGATCATCGCCGGACCGCGCAGTTCGTTTGGCGGCAAGAGCCGGCTTGTCGGCTTTCGCAAGACGCTGTCGGCCCACGGGCTCAAGGCACAAGGCATCGTTTATTGCGACCCGACCGCGGCAGGCGGGCAAACGGCGGCCGCGCAATTGCTGGCGGAGACGCCCGGCATCGATGCCCTTGTCTGCTACAACGACCTCAATGCGATCGGCGCCATGAAGGCCTGCCGGGCCGCCGGCATTTCGATCCCCGCGCAAATCGCGCTGATCGGTTTCGACGATATTCCGACTGCCGAACTGCTGTCTCCGGCGCTCACCACCTTGCGGGTGCAAAAACGGGAAATGGGGGAGGAAGCTGTGCGTCTGCTGCTCAGCCGCATCGCCACCAGAAACCGCCAGCACGGCATCGTCATCGTGCCCGAGCTCATCGTCCGCGAAACGACCTGAACGCCCCGGAGCATGATGCCGAAAAGTGTGAGCGGTTTTCGGACGACATCATGCTCCAACTCTTAAAGTTTGGAACAGGAGGAATATCCGATGGATATCAACAATCTGCAGTCACTGGCCCTGCCTGAGGAGAAGAAGGCCTGGTTCGTCCACGACCGCTTCGGCATGTTCGTGCACTGGGGGCTTTATGCGCTGCCGGCACGCCATGAATGGGTCAAGAGCCGCGAAGAACTGAACGACGCCGACTACCAGAAATATTTCGACCATTTCGATCCCGATCTCTACGACCCCCGCGAATGGGCCAGACGCGCGAAAGCTGCGGGCATGAAATATGTCGTGCTGACGACCAAGCACCATGAAGGCTTCTGCCTCTGGGATACCAAGGCGACCGACTTCAAGGTGACCAACACGCCTTATGGACGAGATCTGCTCGGTCCATTCGTCGACGCCTTCCGTGCAGAGGGCCTGAGGATCGGATTCTACTATTCGCTGATCGACTGGCATCATCCCGACTTCACGGTCGATCCTCGCCACCCGCAGCGCAATCATCCCGATGCGCTGAAAATCAACGAAGGCCGGGACATGCACCGTTATGCCGCCTTCATGCGCGAGCAGGTCCGCGAACTCCTGACGGACTTCGGCCAGATCGACATCATGTGGTTCGATTTCAGCTATCCGCAATGGAAGCTCGGAGACCTGGTCGGAAAGGGCCATCAGGATTGGGAAAGCGAGAAACTCGTGCGCCTGGTGCGCGAACTCGCCCCCGACATCATCATCAACAATCGGCTCGATCTCGCCGGCCTGCAGCCTGACATCGTCACGCCGGAGCAATATATGCCGCGCGCCCGGCCGCTGCGCGATGGCAGGCGTGTCGTCTGGGAAGCGTGCCACACGCTCAGCGGTTCCTGGGGCTATCACCGCGACGAGGACACCTGGAAAAGCACGGAACAACTTGTGCAGATGCTGGTCGGCACCGTTGCCATGGGTGGTAATCTGCTGATGAATGTCGGGCCGACGGCGCGCGGCACGCTCGACCATCGCGCGATTGCAGCCCTTGCCGCTTATGAGGAGTGGATGGCGCTGCACGAGCGCAGCATCGTCGGCTGCACCCAGTCCGACTTCGCCGCTCCGGCCGATTGCCGCCTAACCCAGAATGGCGATCGTCTCTACATCCATCTCTTCAACTGGCCCTATCGCCATCTGCATTTCGATGCGTTGGCGGGGCAAGTCGAATATGCGCAATTCCTGCATGATGGCAGCGAAGTCACCTGGCTGCGCCCGTCCGCCAATACCTTGTGGGCAAACACCCAGTTCCCCGTCGGCGAGGATCAATTGACATTCGTCCTGCCGGTGCGCCGACCTCAGATCGTGGTCCCCGTCATCGAAGTTAAGCTCAAGGCAGGAAGCGCCCCGGCCATTCAGGATTAGAGGGCGGCGGATGATCGCGCAGGTGAGATAGATTGCCTGAGCGGGTGAGGCATGAGCCCGCTCAGAAGAGCGGCTCGGTCGGTCCCGCCAGATGCCGACAGGACTTACGGATTGGCTTCGGTGGTTTCCACGAAGAGCTGGTTGAGTTGCTTCATCTCGAGTGCATGGGCGCGCTTTCTAATGACGGCTGCCTGTTTGAGCGTAGCAAGGTTGTCAGTTATGTCGATGAGATGAGCATCGGCGACGAGTATCTCCGCTTCAATCCTTCCCTGCTCTCTCAATTGCCAGACATCCCTGACGCGAAATTGAACCATTATCGTGCCGAAGAGCGCCACGAGTGCGGAGGTCGCCATTGGCAGCCATTGGGGGACAACCGGGCCATAGGCCGAAAACAACGAGGAGAGACCGCTCAAAACGATGATCCCCAATGTGAGAAAATTCCAGAGATATTGATTGAACTTGGAGGAGCGCGCATAGCCATTTCGATGCGTTCGAAGATCGCGCAAAGTCTGCATTTTGATCTCGACGGCGTCCGATGGAAGCATGCTTTCAACCGTCTCCTGCTCGATCTCCCGTCTTGCCGCCAAAATTACGTTGATGATAGCGATAATTATCCCGAAGGTAATCATGAACCAGGCGACGTAGCGCAAAGGGACGTCATCGAGAATGACGTTTGGAAAAAACTCAGGTTGAAAAAATTCAATTAAAGCGCCAAGCGATATCAAGAATACAGAAAAGACAACCACAACTATCGAAAGCATCGCCGCCATATTTCTATATCTGCCATTCAGTGTCATTTTCTGAAATCGAACCGAGTCATCCTCATCCTTTCTGAACAAGTCCATCATCCTATCCTCGAGACTATAGGTTTAACCACAGTCAACCTTGTACGACGCCAGAAAGCAAGTAACGTTTGCGACGAAATACTTGATGGATCGAATTGCAGACAACCGCGATCCGGTCGATATGTCCCATGGCGCGAAAACCAACCGTCATATCGCCCACGTTCAGGCTGGGGTAGCCTCCGCCTGTTGAATTCGGTCGCTTCAGGATAGGCTGATCGCTAGCGGTCGGCCGAGATCGCGGCGGATAGGACAGGGACCTATGGCAAGCGCTTCGTCGCCGCAATTGGGATGGCGGACAGCGGCTGTTTGCTTTGCCGGGGGCCTTGACTTCGCCCTGCCATGTCTACCGGCAATTACGGTTCTCCAGACCAGTAGAAGGCACCTGCTGCGCTGTTGTACCAGGTATTTTTGCCCAGCCTGACAGCCACTTGAAAACCGGCGCTGCCTGAGCGGACAGGAGATGGGGCCTGCTCAGGAGAATGGCTCGGTCGGTCCCGCCGCCGGATTGGTCAGCCAGCATGGTCCCTCGGCGGTCATGTACATATGGTCTTCCAGCCGGATCCCGAATTTCCCGGGGAAGACGATCATCGGTTCGTTGGAAAAACACATGCCGGCGGCAAGCGGCGTATCGTTGCCGCGAACGATGTAGGGTTCCTCATGGATCTCGAGCCCGAGGCCATGACCGGCGCGATGCGGCAAACCTGGCAGGCGATAGTTGGGGCCGAGGGAGTGTTTGGCAAGCACCTTGCGGGCCGCATCGTCGAGGCTCGAGCAGGTGGCGCCGATCCGGGCCGCGCCGAAGACGGCCTGTTGCGCCTCGCGCTCGATCCACCAGGCCCGTTCGAACGCGCTTTCGCCGCCCTCCAGCATATAGGTCCTGGTGATATCGGAATGATAACCGTCGATCCGGCAGCCGGTATCGATGAGAATGACGTCGTCACGACCAAGGACCTGATCGCCGTCGGCGCCATGCGGAAGCGAGGTCGCCGCGCCGAAGGAGACGATGCAGAATGTCGAGCCGGCATCGGCGCCGGCCTGGCGATGCTGCCGGTCGATGAAATTGACCACCTCGGACGATTTGATGCCCGGCTTCAAAAGCCCATGCGCTTGCCTGTGGACGTCAAGCGTCAGGTTCATCGCATACTGGATGAGGGCAATCTCCGCGGCCGATTTGATGCAACGCAGGTCGCGGATCAGCCGCCCGCCATCGGCAAGCCTCGCCGCGCCCATCTCCGCTGCCAATGCATGATAGAAGAAAAGCGGCAAACCATCGTCGAGGGCAAGTCTGCCGCCATGGGCAACAAGGCGGGCGATGAGCGCGGCGCTGCTCTCCTCCTCTTCCCAGACCAGGATTTCCCCCGGCAGATGCGGCAGCGTTTCGACGCGGCTGCGCTCGAACCCTGGAACGATGTAGGAAATGGTCGCGGGCGTGACGAGCGCGCCGAGGAACCTCTCGCTCGGATGCCAGACCAGCCCCGTGAAGTAATGCAGGCTTTCGGTCGGCCCAAGAAGCACGCCAGCCAATCCTTCGGCTTCGATCATTTTGCGAAGCCTGGCGAGGCGGTTCTGCCGTTCGTCCTCAGTTATGCGGGGTACCGTATGCTGCCATGACATGTTGTATTCCTGCTTTTTCTGCGCTTCCAGATCGATGAAGGCCGCGCCTTGCAACGGGGATCTTGAACCGACACTAATGCCGCTGTAGGCAATATGTCGACATGAAAAAGAGGAGATGGCGATGGCGGTCGAATACACCATACCGGGCATGCTGATACGCGATCATATGGTCGACGTTCCCCTGGATTGGTCGAAGCCGGAGGGGGAGACGATCCGGGTTTTCGCACGCGAAGTATGCGATCCCGCCCGCCGTCGCGAAACACTGCCGTTGCTGGCTTTCCTCCAAGGCGGTCCTGGCGGAAAATCGCCGCGGCCGAGCAATGGCGGGCCGCCATGGCTTGCCGAAGCTCTGAAGACGCACCGCGTTATCCTGATCGACCAGCGCGGCACCGGGCGCAGCAGCCGGATCGAAAGTGCGACGATGGAGCACTTTGCCGACGGCAGGGCCGCAGCCGACTATCTCAGCCTCTTTCGCGCCGACAGCATCGTTGCCGATTGCGAATATCTGAGGAAGGTCGTCTTCGGCGGCGGGCGCTGGCAGACGCTTGGCCAGAGCTATGGCGGCTTCCTGACGCTCACCTATCTTTCGAAGGCGCCGGAGGGACTTTCCGCCTGTTATGTCACCGGCGGCCTTGCCGGCCTTGGGGCGACGGCCGATGATGTCTATCGGCGCACCTACCCGCGCGTCGCCGAAAAGAACGCCGCCTATTACCGCCGCTACCCCGGGGATGCCGAGCGCATCGGACGGATCGCCGACTATATCGAGGCCAATGAGGTGCGGCTGCACGATGGCGATCGCCTCTCCGTTCGCCGCTTTCAGACCATCGGCATCGATTTCGGCATGGCGCCGGGTTACGAGAACATCCATTGGCTGGTCGACGAGGCCTTCTCCGGTCCCAATGAAGACCGTCTCTCCGATCGCTTCCTCTCGTCGGTGCTGTCGCTGACCTCCTATGACGACAATCCGCTCTTCGCCGTTTTGCAGGAAAGCATCTATGGCCAGGCCGGGACGCCGACTGCCTGGGCGGCCGAACGCATCCGCGCCGAGCATCCGGCCTTTGCCGGCGACCGGCGGCCGCTGCTGTTGACGGGGGAGATGATGTATCCCTGGATGTTCGAGGAGATCCGCTCGCTGCGGCCCTTTAGGGCAGGTGTCGAGGCGCTGGCCGCATATGAACGCTACGAGCCGCTCTATGATCCGGCACGCCTTGCGGCAAACGAGGTGCCGGTCGCCGCGGTCATCTATCACGATGACATGTATGTCGATGCCGGGCTTTCGCTCGAAACGGCGCGCCACGTCGCCAATGTTCAGGCATGGGTGACCAACGAATTCGAGCACGACGGTGTTCGCCAATCGGCGGCTGTCCTGCGCAGGCTGATGACCTTGGTCAGGGAACAAGGCGGCCCCCTCGCCTCCTGAGGCTCGAACGGTTCATTGCTCTCGTCGCATCAGGACATGCTGATCGCCACCGGCCGGTCGAGGTCGCGGGCAATATATTCCTGGATCTGGCGGACGATCTGCCCGGCGTGGGCGATCGCCAGCCGGTCGGCCCGCTCGACGTCACCGGCCTCGATCGCGGCGATGATCTCCTCGTGTTCGTCGACATACTGGCGCGGCAGACGGTCGTCGAAGGTCGAATAATACAGACGAAGAATACGCCGGCCCTCGTCGAGCAGCCTGGCAAAGAAGGCCGTGTAATAGGGATTGCCGGCAAGCTCGGCGATCGAAACATGAAATTCGCGGTTGGCCTCGATCATCGCATAGGCGTCGCGCGCGGCAACCGCGTCGGCGAAGTCCTTCTGATGCCGGCGGACGGTCTTCATGATCTCAGCGTTTCGCCGTTGTGCGGCGCCGCGGGTCGTCACCCGGTACATCAGTGTCAGCGCTTCGAAATAGGTGGGCAGGCTTGCGAAATCGATCGTCGCAACGATCGTGTTCCTGTTCGGCAGCGTCGTGACGAGCCCATCGGCGGCGAGCCGCAACAGCGCCTCGCGAATGGGAGTCCGCGACATCCGAAAACGTTCCGACAGCCGCACCTCATCGAGCGGACTGCCGGGTTCCAGCGCCATCGACAGGATTTCCTGCCTGAGTGTCACATAGACGCTCTGCGTGCCAGAGCCGCGCACCCGCACATTTTCCGCATCGTTCCGCATCCGTCCGCCCTCTTTCGTTAGAGCCTTGTATTTCGTTTCGGCCGATTCTCGCAATGTCGGCCTTCGGGGACCTCAAATTTGTAAGCTCACGTCATTGAATCCTGTCGACAGTTTGTATATAAGGCAACCAGTTTCAACGAGGCTCGATCAATGACCACAGGATGGAAGGGCGTATTTCCCGCCGTAACGACACAGTTCAACGATGATCTTTCCGTTGATCTGCCCTCGACCCAGCGCGTCCAGGACGCGCTTGTAAACGATGGCGTCAACGGGCTGATCGTCATGGGCACATGCGGCGAGAACAATTCGCTGGACCCCGAGGAGAAGCGCACGATCCTGAAGGCCGCCGTCGAGGTCGTCAACGGCCGCGTTCCCGTGGTGACGGGCGTGTCCGAATTCGACACGCGCCGTGCCGTCGCCTATGCTCGCGACGCCGAAAAGCTCGGCGCCGACGGCCTGATGCTGCTGCCGGCCATGGTTTATGTGCCGAAGCCCGAAGAACTGATCGCACATTTCCGCACCGTCGCCGAAGCGACCTCGCTGCCGATCATGTTGTACAACAACCCGCCGGCCTACCGCGTTAATATCGGCGCCGATGTGCTGAAGGTGCTTGCCGACGTGCCGAACATCAAGGCGGTCAAGGAAAGTGCGCCGGATCCGCGCCGCTTCACCGATCTCATCAATGAATTCGGTGATCGTTTCGATATCTTCGCCGGTCTCGACGACGTCGCGCTTGAAGGCCTGATGCTCGGCGCCAAGGGCTGGGTCTCGGGCCTGACCAGCGCCTTCCCGGAGGAGTCCGTGCAGCTCGTTGCCGCCGCCGAACGCGGCGACTGGGAAGAGGCCCGCAAGATCTATCGCTGGTTCATGCCGCTTCTGCATCTCGATGCCGAACACGACCTCGTCCAGTCGATCAAGCTCGCCGAGCAAATCATGGGCCGCGGCTCAGAACGCGTCCGCCTGCCGCGCCTGCCGCTTTCGGGCGCCCGCCGCGCCGAAGTCACCGCCATGGTCGAGAAGGCTGCTGCCACGCGTCCTTCGAAGATCCGCCAGGCTGCCTGATCAACGAGGCCGGCGACCCCGCGGTTGCCGGCCTTTTGCGTGTTTGCGGTTCAGGCAAGCGCCAGCGACCGGCCGGTCTCCGGATCGAACAGATGCATCTGGTTCATGTTGAGCGAGAGCGGCATCGTCGACATCGGCCTGGGCCCGCTCTCGGGATCGATGCAGGCGCAAAGACTTGCCTCGCCGATGCCGAAATAGACCATGGTCTCCGGCCCGAGTGGTTCCACAAGATCGATCTTCGCTTCGATGTCGACATAACCAGGACGGGCCTGGCGCTCGGTGATCGATTCCGGCCGGATGCCGAAGACGACTGATTTTCCGGCATGGCTGGCATAATCGCTGGCGCGCGCTTCCGGCACGGCAAGCTCGCTGCCGTCAGTCAGCTTGACGACGAGACCCTTCTCTCCTGATAGCAGCGTCGCGGACAGGAAATTCATCGACGGCGAGCCGATGAAACCGGCGACGAACTGGCTGACGGGCCGATGATAGAGCGCCTGCGGCGGCCCCGCCTGCTCGATGATGCCGCTATTCATCACCACGACACGATCGGCCATGGTCATCGCCTCGACCTGGTCATGGGTGACGTAGACGGTCGTCGTCGGCAACAGCTGATGCAGCCGCTTGATCTCCGTGCGCATCTGCACGCGAAGCTTGGCATCGAGGTTGGACAACGGCTCATCGAAGAGAAAGACTTTCGGATTTCGCACGATCGCGCGTCCCATCGCGACGCGCTGACGCTGGCCGCCCGAAAGCTGGCCCGGGCGCCGGCCGAGCAGCTCGCTGATATGCAGGGTTTCCGCCGCCCTGATGATACGCGCGTCGATCTCGCTCTTCGCAAGCTTCTGCTGCTCCAGGCAGAACGAAATATTCTCCCGCACCGTCATGTGCGGATAGAGCGCGTAGTTTTGAAAGACCATGGCGATATCGCGTTTTCCCGGGCCGAGCCGGTTGACGACCTGGTCGCCGATGACGATTTCACCGCCGGTAATGTGTTCGAGACCCGCGATCATGCGCAATGTCGTCGATTTTCCGCATCCCGACGGGCCCACGAAAACGACGAATTCATTGTCTTCGATGTCAAGGCTGATGCCGCGCACGGCCTTGTAGATGCCATAGGATTTGACGATGCTCTTGAGTTCCAGCCGTGCCATGGTTTTCTCCTAGACCTCCTGCAACCAGATCGCCATCGCTCCGGGCTCGCGATTGGCCCAGAGGTGATAGGGGATCGCCGTGAAGGGCCGCTCCTTCAGCGAGGGAGGTGCGGTGCGATAGAGCGCATTCTGCCAATCGGCTATATCTGCTTCGAGCGCGGTGCCTTCGAGGACGGTCGCTCCGCCGAGAAGCGCGGCATCGTAACGGGCAGAAATTTTCTCAGATGCCGGCAGGCGGAGCCGCTGCGGCTCGCCGCCAAGGTCCGTCTCCTCGATGCAATAGACGACAGGCCCGCGCCGCAGCGCGACGCGTCCGCCGTCTTCGGAGACGGCAGGATGTGCGTAGATGCGCTCGACCGGCATCGAGAAGCCGATGCGGACCTCGTCACCATTGCGCCATTCTCTTGATATTGCGGCATAACCCTTCGTCACGCATTGATCGAGATCGACGGCAAYGCCGTTGACCGAGATCTGCGCCTGCCTGCACCATCCAGGGATGCGAAGACGAAGCTGAAACCGGCTTGGCCTCTCGACGGCGAACCGCAGGCTGATGTCGCCATCCCAGGGATATTGCGTCTCCTGGATCAGGCGCACGAAGCTGTCGCCGACTGTCAGCTCGGCGGAATTGGTGCCGTAGAGATGGACGGCGAGCTCCTGCTCACCCGTGGAATAGAAATATTGGCCGAGCGACGTGATGAAACGGGCAATGTTGGTCGGGCAGCAGGGGCAGTAATGCCATTTCCACCGGCGGTGCTGCCCGTGGCTTTCAAGGACGTTCTCATAGAAATAATGTTCGCCGTCGCGCGAGATGCCGGAAAGCGCGCCGTTGTAGAGCACCGTTTCCAGCCTGTCGGTGAACTTGCCGTCGAGATCGACCTGCGCCATGCGATGGCTCCAGAAGCCGAGCGCGACGGCTGCGCATGTCTCGGCATAGGCCGTCTCGTTCGGCAGGTCGAATTCCCGGGTGAACCCTTCATTGGATGCCGATGGGCCAAGGCCGCCGGTCACGTAGAGCTGGCGGCTGACCAGATTGTCGAACAGACGGTCGCAGGCCTCCTTCAATGTCGGATCGTCGTTCTCACGGGAGAGATCCGCCATCGCAGAAAACAGGTACATGGCGCGAACCGCGTGTCCGACGACCTGGTGCTGGTCGCGCACCGGCATATGGGCCTGGCTATAGGCATATGTCTTGTAGACGTAATCATCGGGGCTCTCGCCGCGCTTGCGAGCCTCCTCGTCGTAATATGAGGGCATCCGGCCACGTTCGTCGACGAAATAGGTCGCAAGCTTCAGATGCCGCGGATCGCGCGTCACGCGATAGAGCTTGACCAGCGCCAGCTCGATTTCCTCATGGGCATCGTAGCCTCTGAGTTTCCCAGGCTCCGCACCGAAGGTGGCGATGATATGGTCGACTGCGCGGATCATCACATCGAGGAAACGGCGCTTTCCCGTCGCCTCGTAGTAGGCAACGGCCCCTTCCAGCAAGTGGCCCATCGAATACATCTCGTGCAGGTCGCGCAGATTGGTCCAGCGCCTGTCCGGCTCGCGGCGAATGAACCAGCTGTTGAGGTAGCCATCCGCCATCTGCCCTTTTTCGAGCTTCTCGACGATGGCTTCGATCTTCGCCGCGAGCGCGGCATCGGGATGGGCCTTCAGCGTATAACTTGCGGCCTCGATCCATTTGCCGAAATCGGAATCGAAGAAATGCTGCATCGACAGTCCGCTCGGCTGGATCGGGCGCACCAGCGGCGCGGCCGGCTTGTCAAAATCGAGCACCTCGAGGAAGCCCTCCTCTTCCAGCCGCTTGTGCTGCGTCGGGATGGTGACGTTGCGGACCGTCTCCGTCCAGCTCTGCCAGAAACCGCCATCGAATACGACACCGGAATGGTCGGCAGGCCTGTATCGCTGCCGTCCCGCAGCGCGTGCCGGTTGGAAACGAGGTGAGCTGGTCATGAGGACTCCTGAGCGGGACGAGCGCTGTTACTTCACGGCGCCGGCCGTCAGGCCGCGCACGTAATATCGTTGCAAGAGAAGGAAAAGCAGGATGCAGGGGACCATGGTCACGGCGATGCCGGCCTGCAGCGCGCCCCAGTCGATGATGCCATAGATGCCCGACGAAACATTCACCAGCATGATCGGCAGCGTGAACTTGTTCTGGTCGGACAGAAAGATGAGGGCGGCGAGGAATTCGTTCCAGGAATTCAGGAAGGCGAACATCGCAACGGTGGCGACACCGGGAAGCGCGATCGGCAGCATGATCCGGCGCAGGATCGTCGCCTGCGAGGCGCCATCTATCCGCGCCGCCTCGATCAGCGCCTTCGGCACCGCGTCGAAGGCGTTGCGCATCATGAAGACGGAAAAAGGAAGCTGGAAGGTCACGTAGATCAGCACCAGCCCGAAAAGGCTGTTTTGCAGGCGGAAGACTTTCAGGATCAGGAAAAGCGGCGTCAGGATCGACTGGAACGGGATCATCATCGTTGCCATGATCAGCACGAAGAGCAGCGACTGGCCGGGAAAGCGGAATTTCGAAAAACCGTATCCCGCCGGCACCGAGACGAGCACCGTCAGGACCACCGTTCCGGCGGCGATCAGCACCGAATTGCCGGCATAGACGTACCAGCCGGCGCCGACATGCTCGAGGCGGCGGTAGTTTTCAAGCGAGAAGGCTTTCGAGAAGAGCGCTGCCGGATCGGCAAGTGCTGCGGCCGCGGGCTTGAAGGAATTGGCGAAGGACCAGACGATCGGCATCACGAAGAAGATGGCAAAGACGCATGCCGTCAGGACGAAAGCGAGATAACCGAGCCGCTCGCTCGCCGGCTTCGCTGCGAGACTGTGGTTGAGCCGTTCCATCAGCCCTCCTCCGGCCGCTGGCGCAGCAGGACGAACTGGATCGCGCTGATCGCCACCAGCACGACGAGAAGGGCAAAGGAGATCGCCGAGCCATAACCGAGACGGTAGGATGAGAACGAGGCGAGATAGATCGAGAAGACCGCGGAGATCGTGCTGTTCTCAGGGCCGCCCTGGGTGATGATGAAGAACTGGTCGAAGGCCAGCATCGATGAAGTGACGTTGAGGACGAGCGCCAGCACCACCGAGTTCCTCATCAAAGGCAGCGTGATCCGGCGAAACCGGCTCCAGACGCTGGCGCCGTCGATCCTGGCGGCTTCGATGACGTCGTTCGATATGCTCTGAAGGCCGGTCAGGAGGATGATCATCGTGAAGCCCGCTGTTTTCCAGACGACCATCAGGATGACGACGCCGAGTGCTGGCCAGAAACTTTCGAGCGGCCTCGGCGCGCTGTCGATGATGCCCGCTCCGCGCAGCAGCTGCGCAAAGACGCCGCTATCGGGATTGAGGAGCCACATCCACAATGTCGAGGCCGCCCCGAAGCCGATGACAACGGGCATGAAATAGATCGTGCGGAAAAAGCCGGCGATCCGCAGCGGCCGGTCGACGAGCAGCGCCAAAGGAAAGGCCACCAGGAAGATCGCAGCCGTGACCAGCACCGTGTAGAGCAGCGTGAAACCCAGGGAATGCCAGAGCTGGGTGTCGCTGATCAGTTCGGAATAGTTGGAAAGGCCGATGAATTTCGTCCGGCCGAGAAGCGGCCAGTTGTAGAAGCTCATCCAGACCGTCATGACAAGCGGCACGAGGAAAAGCACGACGATGAACAGCAAGCCCGGCAGGATGAAGGCAAGGCCAAGCCAACCCTTCGGCTCGGGTTCTCCGGTTGCGACTGCGCGCCTCCGGTTGCGAAGTGTCGAGGATATCACCGCAACTCCTCCTTCCGTTTGAATGTCGAGACGTGAACGGACGGCGGGGTATCCACTAATACCCTGCCGAAGCCCATCGGGCTCAGTTCGGATTGGTGCGTTCGAGGATGCGGGTGAAGTCGGCCTGCGTCTTGGCGATCGTTCCGTCGACGTCGTCGCCGAAGATCGTGCCCTGGATCAGATTGAGAAAGGGACCGGTGCGGCTGACGAAGAGTTCATCGGACGAAAAAGTGTAGGGCGTGCGCGCCTTGGCGAGGATATCGTAGGCAACGAGATTGCGAGGGTCGAATTTCGCATAGGCTTCCGCGGCGAGGTCGGTGCGCGAAGGCATGCCCGATTCCTGGGTGATATAGACCTGCTGCTCGGGCTGCATGTAGAAATTGACGAAGTCGAGCGCGACCTTCTTCTTCTCGTCGCTGATGCCCTTTATCAGGGACAGCGTGTCGCCGCCGGCAAAGCTCGATGCACCACCCTTCGGCCCCGGGATCGGCGCAACGGCGAATTTCACGTCGGGATATTTGCTGGTCAGCAGATTGACGATGTAGGAGCCGGTCATCAGGATGCCGACCTTGCCCGAGGCGAAGGCCTCGACGGCGTTGTTGCCGTTGCCGGAACGCGAGGTCGGATGGATCGCACCGGCCTTCCACATATCGCGATAGGCAGCGATGGTCTCACGCAGCGCCGGCGTATCGACCGTGGCGCTGCGGCCGTCATCGCTCAGCACGTCGGCATTGGCGGCCCAGAGATGCGGCAGGAAATCGTAGATCAGCCAGCTTCCCGAATTCGCCACGAAATAGAAGCCGTAGGTCTCGTTGCCGAGCGCGGTGATCTTCTTGGCATCGGCGGCGATCTCTTCCATCGATGCCGGCGCCTTGTTGGGGTCGAGGCCGGCCTTGGTGAAGAGATCGGTATTGTAGGCGATGATCGAGGCATCCGGCAGGGCCGGCACGCCGTAGATCTTGCCGTCATAGGTGGCAAGACGGATGTGGGACGGGCTCATCGCCGAGGAATAAGGCAGGCCCTTCACGAAGTCGGAGATATCCTCGAGACCATCCGCCGCGGCAAAGGTCGGGAGATAGATCAGGTCGAGCACGGCGCCATCAGGAGCCGCGCTGCCGGCAATTGCCGCGCCCAGCTTCGGCACCATCTGCTCTGCCGTGATCTGGGTAACGTTGACCTTGTCGGAGTGCGATGCGTTGTATTTGTCGGCCAGTCCCTGAAGGACGGCGCCGGAGGACGTGCGCACCCATAGGGTGATTTCTTCGGCGCTGGCGAGAGAAGAGCTTGCCAGCAGCGCAAGAGCAGTGATCGTTGTTTTCAGTCGAAGCATGCTTGTTCCCCTTTTTCTCGTTCAGGCCTCAGGCCTTCGGACGAAACGGACGTTAAATCAGATTTTTTTTGGTGTCGACAGTCTGTGTGCATAAATCTGACGTGCGATTGATAAAACCTTTTAACAGCACGATTTTTTCTGCTAAAAGCTTTTAGCATGAATTGAAGACGAGGCGTGGCTTGAAGAATACCGGTGATCGGAGACGAACGATCTACGACGTGGCGAAGGCTGCGGGCGTCAGCATTTCGACGGCGTCGAACGCGCTGAACGGCACTGGCCGGACGAATGCGGAGACGCGCGAACGGGTCCGGCGCGTGGCAGAAGAGATCGGGTTTCGGCCCAATGCACTCGCCCGTGGGTTGCTAAGCAAGCGAAGCCATGCGATCGGCATGCTGACCAACGACACCTATGGCAGACTGACGCTGCCGATGGCGGCCGGGGTGTCGGAAGTGCTCGTCGATCACGGCGTTTCCGTCTTCCTCTGCGCGACGAACAATGATCCAAGGCTCGCCCAGCTGCACCTGGAGGCGCTGCTCGACAGGCAGGTCGACGGCATCATATTCACCGCGACCCGCCTTGACCTCGAGCCGCCGGTCCAGCTGTCCCGCTTGCCGATACCCGTCGTCTACGTCTTTGCCGAGGGGCCGGCCGACAGCGTTACTTTCTTTCCCGACGACGAACAGGGCGCGCGCCTCGCCGTCGACCATCTCAAGGAACTGGGCCGGTCGCGGATCCTGCACATCACCGGTCCGCGGGATTACCTGGCCGCTCGCATTCGCGCCCAATCCTATCTCGACGCCTGCGGCGACGGTGCCGAAGCGATGTTCGGCGAGTGGTCGGAGGAATGGGGTCACGAAGCCGTCCAGACGGTCTTTGCCCGGCCCGGCCCAAAGCCCGACGCCATCTTCTGCGGCAGTGACGAGATCGCGCGCGGCGTCATCGACGCGCTGCGCGACCTCAATGTGGAGATTCCCACGGATGTCGCCGTGGTCGGGTTCGACAATTGGGAGGTCGTCGCACGGCAAACGCGCCCGCCGCTGACCACCATCGACATGGAGTTGAAGGAACTCGGCCATCGCGCCGGTCTGGCAATCCTCAGCCTCTCCAAGGGTGAACCGGTCCCTGCCGGCATCACCAGATTGCCGTGTCGCCTGGTCGTGCGGCAGTCTTGCGGCAGCCCCCTTCAATCCGACTGAAAACGACAGCAAGCAACACAGGCAAGCCGGCCGTCGTCGCTATTATCTGTCGGTGGAATTGCCGGAACGGCTCAGGCTGTTGCGGCTGACCAGCGACGGTGTCTGGAAAATATGCTCGGAAGCGGTGCGGCCTTCTATTCTGGAAATGAGGGCCCGGGTAGCGATCTGGCCGAGCTCCCTGCCCGACTGATCGATGCTTGCGAGATTGACGAGGCCGAGTGCTGCGGTCGACGAATTGTCGTATCCGATGACGGCGAGGTCTTCGGGCACGCGCACCCCCATCTCCATAGCCAGGCTCAAAAGGGTGATCGCGTCGAGATCGCTCCAGCAGAACACGGCGCGCGGCCTGTCCTTCCTCGATAGGAACTTTCGCATCGCCTCTTCCCGCTTTGGCGAAGCAATGGGAATTTTGCCGATCGCTGGCGAGGAGCCAAGGCCGCCACGCTGCATCGCCCGGCGGAACCCGATCTCACGCTGGCGGACAACGGAGACCGCGTGCCCCTGGCGCTCGCCAAGGCTGAGCATTTCGATGTCGCGATAGCCGCAGGCCAGAAGCGCTTCCACGGCAATCTCGGCGCCGCGCTGATCGTCGGCATTGACGGTATCGAAGGCCGTGGCGCTGGCATCGTGGTAACCGACCGCGACGATCGGTATCTGGACGGCGAACTTTGCGAGGATCTCCGAGGGCAACCGCGGCGCAACGAGGATAAGGCCGTCCATCTTGTAGTCGATCATCGACTCGATCAACGACGTCTCCAGCTGCACGCGCGCATCGCTGACGCCGATCATCGCCTGGTAGTGCGAAGGCGCCAGCACCCCGTTTACGCCGGCAATCACCTCCGGAAGGAAAGGATTGCGGATATCGATCAGGAGCACGCCGATCGTAAAACTCCGGCCACGCAGCCCTCGTGCTGCCCGCGAGGGGCGATAGGCGAGTGCCTCGATGGCATCGGTCACCCTTGCGCGCAGCGCATCACTGACGCCGTAGGCATTTCGCATCACCTTGGAAACCGCTGCGACCGATACGCCTGCGTGAGTTGCCACGGTCCGGATCGTCACGCGATCGTTTCGTTGCGGCTTTTGTTTTTCTTCGATTGACATGAAATCTCTGGCTTGCTGCGGGTCGTCAACATCGCCCGCAGAACCACCATGGCAGACTGGCAACGAAAATTCTATTGCGCTTCCGAATAAAATGTAGAACGTTATATGGAGAACGTTCTACAACTTGTCGGGAGGACTTGATGAACTTTCAGCCGGCAGCCATCAGCGGCAACCTCGTTTCGCGTACCTGGTCCGGGGATATGATCGCGCCACTATCGGATGGCGGTCAGGGAACGGCCGCAAGCTTCGTCTCCCAAACTTTCGAACATGATGGCGCCAAGCTTCCCGTCGAGCTCTTCATCTCCGCACTTGGCCTCTATCGCTGCTTCATCAATGGCGTTCGTGTCGGCGGCGACCTGTTGACCCCAGGTTGGACGAACTACGACGATCGCCTTGCCTATCAGCGATACGACGTCTCGAACCTGCTCAAGCCGGGCCTCAACCGCATCGAGATCTGGCTTGCCGACGGATGGTACCGGTCGCCTTTGATGTGGGGCGCCGAGGCGATCCCGAATTGCTGGGGCGACAGGATCGGCGCCATTGCGGACCTGATCGGACCGGATGGCACCGTTCTTTCCACCGACACCACATGGCGAAGCGGCCTTCTGCCGGTCCTGAAGTCGGGGATCTACTTCGGCGAAATCTATGATGCCCGMCAGGAAAACTACGTCGAGAGCCACGGCACCGAAAGATTGCCCTTCGACAGGGAGCTGCTCGTCGCGCATGAAACGGCTGCGGTGCGGGAGTTGCGGCCACTCGCCGCTGTGGAAACCTGGACCGACGATGAGGGCAGGACGGTCTATGATTTCGGCCAGAATTCCGGCGGCTATGTCAGATATACGGTCCGGGGCACTGCCGGCGCCGAAGTCCGGGTGGAGCATTCGGAAGTTCTCGGTCCCGACCGTCATTTCGACAATCGCAACTATCGCACGGCCACCGCGCACACCGTCTACACGCTGCGGGGAGACGGCGACGAGACCTACGCACCGCATTTCACCTTCCACGGCTTCCGCTATGCCCGGGTAACGATCAAGGGCGATGCGAAGATCCTTGCAATCGCGTCCATCCCGATCTCGTCGGTGCCCGAGCCCGCCGGCGGTTTCACCTCGGGCAATGCACTGGTCAATCGCCTCGTCGAGAATACCATCTGGTCGCAGCGCGCCAATTTCGTCGAAGTACCGACCGATTGCCCGCAACGCGACGAGCGCTTGGGCTGGACGGGCGACGCCCAGGTATTTGCCGCAACCGCATGCTGGCTGAGCGACAGCCAATCCTTCCTGAGGAAGTATCTGCGGGATGTGATGGCCGATCAGCGCGAGGATGGCGCCGTCTCACATTTTTCGCCGGATCCGACGCGTCTGCATCCGGCCAATTTCCCGGGCTATGCCGGCTCGACCGGCTGGGGCGACGCGATCGTCGTGATCCCCTGGGTACTCTACACGCATTACGGCGACCGGGCCGTCCTGTCGGAGTGCCTGGGTTCCATGGTGCGCTGGGTCGATTTCGTCTGGTCGATCTCGGATGGTCCGCTCGTGCGTCCGCCCTCGCATTGGGGCGCCCGAGGCTTCACCTTCGGCGACTGGCTGCAGCCGGTCGGCGACAATCGAAAGCCTCGTCCGACGATCGCCGATGATTGCGCGGCCACGCTCTACCACTTCATCTCGACCGACCTTCTGGCAAGGATCGCAGCCACTCTCGGCGAGCATGCGCTTGAAGAGAAGATGAAACAGCGCGCAAACGAGATCCGGCGGGCATTCACCAACGAGTTCATCACGCCTGCGGGACGCCTCGCGCACAACGACCAGACGTCTTATGCGCTCGCCTTCCTCCACGACCTGATACCGGCGGAGCACACGCAGGCCGCACAGCAGCATTTCCGGCAGGTGATCATCGATGCAGACTACAAGATCGGCACCGGCTTCATCGGCACGCCCGCCCTGCTGCCGGCGCTGACGAAGCTCGGCATGGACGATCTGGCCGAAAAGGTCTTCCTGCAGGAGGATGTGCCGGGCTGGCTCTACCAGGTCTCGAAGGGAGCGACGACGATCTGGGAGCGCTGGGATTCCATGGCGCCTGACGGCACCATCTACGAACCCGACATGAACAGCTACAACCACTATGCCTATGGCGCTGTCTGCCAGTGGCTGTTCGAAAGCGTCGCCGGAATTTCGCCGAGCCCGAGCGCGCCCGGATTTACCGAGGTGATCGTCGATCCGGCGCCGATTCCGGCCCTTTCGCCGGTTTCGGCCTATCATGACATCAGCCAGGGACGCATCGAGGCCGGCTGGCAATGCGACGGCAACAAGGTCACCTTTGTGCTGACGCTTCCGGAAGGCTGCATCGGCCGGTTCCGGCCCGGAAAACGGCATCAAAACCCGTCGCTCAACGGACAACCTGTCGTCGCGGAAGCCATTCTTCCCTCCGGGACGCACCAGCTGGTCTTTTCCCTACCCGATTCTTGAGGAGCATACACGTCACACCGTTCAGAGGAGGAACGTCATGACACATCGGATAAAACTCATTCTTGCGGGCGCGTCCGCGCTTTTGGCACTGGTCGCGGCTGGTCCGTCGCATGCAGAAACCACGCTGTCATTCCTGATCGACAACAACCCGGACACGGTCGCGGCGGCCGAGGCACTGGTTGCCGCCTATCAGGCAAAGGCACCCGACGTGACGATTGAAATCGAGCCGCGGGCCGGTGGCGGCGAAGGCGACAACATCATCAAGACGCGACTGGCGACGGGAGAGATGTCCGATGTGTTTCTCTACAATTCCGGCTCGCTGCTACAGGCGCTGAAGCCGACACAGACGCTTGTCGATCTGAGCGATCTCTCGTCGCAAGCCAAGGTCGACGACGGTTTCAAATCGGTCGTCCGTGCCGATGGCAAGCTCTACGGCGTTCCCTTCGGCACGGCGATGGCAGGCGGGATCCTCTACAACAGGAAAATCTACCAGGAGCTTGGCCTCTCCGTCCCGAAGACATGGGCGGACTTCATGGCGAACAACGCGAAGGTCAAAGCTGCCGGAAAGGTCGCCGTGGGGCAGACCTATCGCGATACCTGGACCTCGCAGCTGTTCGTTCTGGCTGACTATTACAACCTGCACGCGGCCGTGCCGAACTTCGCCGCAGACTATACCGCCAACAAGGCAAAATACGCCGAAACGCCTGCGGCCCTGAAGGGATTCGAACGGCTGAAGGACGTTCACGACGCCGGTCTGATGAACGACGATTTCGGCGCGGCAAGCTACGACGATGGCCTGAGAATGGTAGCAACCGGCGAGGCAGCGCATTATCCGATGCTGAGCTTCGCGGTCGGCGCGCTCAAACAGAATTATCCCGAAAACCTCAACGATGTCGGCTTTTTCGCGCAGCCGAGCGACGACGCCGCAACCAACGGCTTGACGGTCTGGATGCCGCCAGCCCTTTACATTCCCTTGACCAGCCAGCACGCCGAGGAAGCGCGGAAATTCGTCGATTTCGCCGGAAGCGTCGAGGCCTGCAAGATCATGGTGGAAACCAATGCCGTTCAGGGGCCTTCCCTGATCGACGGCTGCGACCTGCCAGCCGACGTGCCGCCTGCGATAAAGGACATGCTCCCCTATTTCGAGGCCAAGGACAAGACGACCCCGGCGCTGGAATTCGTTTCGCCGATCAAGGGACCGGCTCTCGAGCAGATCACCGTCGAAGTCGGTTCCGGCATTCGCCAGCCAGCCGACGCGGCAAAGCTCTATGACGACGACGTGCGCAAGCAGGCCAAGCAACTCGGTCTGCCCAACTGGTAGCGGTCTTTCGGGTCAGTTAACCTCGCTCCTGAAGGGGCGAGGTTCCACCCGATCGAAGAGGTAGTTATGACAGAGACAAGGCCCCGCTCGCGCAAATCGCCCTACCCGCTGTGGTTTTTCATTCCGGCCGCCATCATCTACGGCGTGCTGTTTCTGTTTCCGACGATATCCTCTCTCTGGTTCAGCC
>NZ_JBFTQY010000096.1:0-21506 GCF_056399245.1 Rhizobium sp. 01N447_2 | reverse complement strand
GGTGTGGCGTGGCGTCGTGAGTAATCCGTTTAGTGGAGCGTTGGCTAAGCGTTCAAGAAACCTTCATCAAACCCCAGGGTTGAAAAGCACACACCCGGCTCCAAATCCCGTCGGCGGTCATCGAAGCCGGGGAGGGGTAATGGGAAGCGCGCAGTTTCATTGGATTGGCCGGGGCAGATTAGCCTTGGGCGTCATTCTCAGTCTTTTTTTCCTTGTGCCCTGCTCTCAGGCATTGGCGGCGCCCGCCGAAATCGGCGGCCTGACGGTGACCCTGCCCGATGCCGCTACCGGCTGGAGGAAGGCCGGTAAGGGCAATCTCTTTATGCTGCAGAAAGATTTTCCGGAAACGGAGGACGACAAGCGCGGCAATGCTTTGATTCAGATCACCAAGCCGCTCCCGGCAGCGCGCAGTTCCCTGCAGGCCGGCATGAAGACCTTCGTCGCGACGCTGCCCGACATGGCGAAGGAAGATATCCTGGTCAAACATTACGGAGTCACGGTGAACGGCTACGATATTCGCGTGGAAGAACGCTGCTGCGTTCATCAGAAGAACGTCAGCATCAGCCAGATCGTCGTCGGCGTCGCCGGCGACAGGCAGCAGGCCTATCTGCAGCTCGTGCTGCTGAATGTGAACGGTGACAGAAGCAGAAGTGCCGAGGCCGATTTCGCAACCCTCGTGCGCTCCGTGAAGCTTGATCCTTCCGACAAGGATTTCGATCTCGTGCCGGCGAGCGAAGACGGCGGGCTGGACGGCGTCTTCACCCATCTCGATACCGGTCTCCGGCCGAATGTCTTTGGCGGCATGGATTTCTATTCGGACAGCACGATCACCACGTTCGACCCGAAGGGGCTGTTCAGCACGGAACTGCCGAAGGGCGGCCGGAGCATCACCGAACATTGCAAGGAGACCCCGACCGATTGCGGCCTCTACACGCTTACCGGCGGCGGTTTTTTCTCCTCCGCCGGGTCGATCGAAATGCGCAGTGTCACCTCTGCCTACGGCACGATCGAGATCGAGACGAAGACATTCTCGAAAAAAGGTGAGGACCTGGTGATTGCCGACGCAGACCACCGCGCCGTGCCGCCGTTTGATGAGGGCACGACGCTCGACGGCGAATGGGTATCCACCTTCGCCTCGAGCGGGATGACCGCGACCTCATCGGGATCGGTGGCGTCCAGCCATACGCTGAGGCTTCATCGAAACGGTACTTTCGAACGCGCAGGCTGGTCGGGCGCCTCGATGACGAATGAGATCGGCGGATCGCAATCGGGCGTCACCACGTCAAGCAACCGGCCGGGCGCAAGCGGACGCTACAAGCTTTCCGGCTATCGTCTCGACCTGACCGACGTGAGCGGTAAGACCGAGACCATGAGCATATTCGAGCCGGACAAAGGTTCCGACGGGCTTCTGGTGATCAACGGCAACAACTACCTGAAGGACGATGGGAAATAGAGAGGCAGCGCCCAAGCTATTGATAAATCGGGCTTATACGGCGACGCAATTGCCTCCCGGTCGGCTGGAAAGCCACCGTGGGTATAAGTGACTTCGAGTCATCGGCAACGCGCGAATCACTTGAAATCTGGCTCATGTCGTCAGCCGTCTCGATGGGCCGAAACTGACGGTTTGGTTAAGCATTTGTAAATTGGTAACGAATCGAGGCATATAGTAACTGCGCAACTGAAGCGCTTTCGTTCAAAATTGCGCAGTTACCTGGGAAAAAGATCATGCAGCCGAGTCTTGCTCTTCAAGACGATCAAGAGCACCTCCCATCGCTTCTGGCAACAGATGCGAAGGAGTTATCCTATCAACTTCAGCAGCATCAGGCAAAAATCTTTCCCCCGCTCTCGCAAAAGACCATCAGAACATTTTCGCCGGCGGAAGCTGCGGCCTTTATCGGCATCGGCGAAGGTTATCTCCGCCAGGTAGCCGCCGACGGCCATGGGCCCGATCCGCTCGCAAACGGACGGCGGCTTTACAGTGCAACGGACATGGACCGGATTCGCCGGGTCCTCGACGAGCGAAACGGAACGCCGAAATATGTGCCGGCCCGCCGGCCGGGGGAAAAGCTCCAGATCATCTCCGTCATGAATTTCAAGGGTGGCTCGGGCAAGACCACCACTGCGGCCCATCTGGCGCAGTTCATGGCGCTCAGGGGCTACCGCGTGCTCGCCGTCGACCTCGATCCGCAGGCTTCCTTGTCCGCCTTGTTCGGTCATCAGCCGGAGTTCGACGTCGGAGAGGGCGAAACGATCTACGGTGCGATCCGATACGAGGAGCCGCGCCCCATCGCCGACATCGTGCGCGCTACCTACACGCCCAATCTGCATCTCATTCCGGGCAATCTCGAGCTGATGGAATTCGAGCACGAGACGCCGAAGGCGATGGCGTCGGGTACGGCGGAGACGATGTTCTTTGCCCGCATTGGCGAAGTCCTGACGGAGATCGAAAGCCTTTACGACGTTGTGGTCATCGACTGCCCGCCGCAGCTGGGGTTCCTGACGATGTCGGCGCTCTGCGCGGCCACTTCGGTCTTGATCACGGTCCACCCGCAGATGCTGGATGTCATGTCGATGTCGCAGTTTCTGACGATGACAAGTGAGTTGATGTCGGTCGTCGAAAAGGCCGGAGGGCGTACCAGCTATGACTGGATGCGCTATCTCGTGACGCGGTTCGAGCCGAACGACGGACCGCAAAGCCAGATGACCGGCTTCATGCGGGCGATCTTTGGCAATCGAATGCTCCACAACGCCATGGTGAAGTCGACGGCGGTCGCCGACGCCGGCGTCACCAAGCAGACACTCTACGAGGTCGAGCGATCGCAGTTCACACGCGGAACCTACGATCGGGCTCTGGAGTCCCTCAACCTCGTGAACGGCGAGATCGAGGCGCATATTCGCTCGACCTGGGGAAGGAAATAACAGATGGCGCGCAAGAACCTCATCGAAATTTCCGCTCCGAACCCGGAAAGGATGGACGCAGTCGCACCGCGCGACAATCGTCCGATCGCGGGATTCGTGCCGCAGGAGCGCAGTGCGGCGCCGGTCGGCGGCATTACCAAGACGCTCGGCAACATTACCGAGAAGATGGAGCGGGCAAGTGAGCTGGAACGGCAGCTCGCTGCCGGCCAGACCATCGTCGAACTCGATCCCGGACTGATCGATGCTTCCTTCGTCAGCGATCGATTGGCGATCGACGCGGCCGAACTTGCGCAGCTTGTCGAGCAGATCCGCGAGCATGGCCAGCAGGTTCCGATCCTTGTCCGCCCGCATCCCGAAACCAGGGGACGCTATCAGGTCGCCTACGGCCATCGACGCCTGGCTGCCGCCCGAGAAATCGGCATCAGGGTGCGCGCGGTCGTCCGTGATCTCACCGACGGTCAGCTGGTCGTCAGCCAGGGACAGGAAAACAGTGCTCGAACCAATCTCTCCTACATCGAACGCGCGCTCTTTGCATCGAGGCTTGAGGAACGCAGCTTTGGCCGCGATGTCATTATGGCGGCTCTCGGCGTGGATAAGGCGGCGCTGTCGAGAATGCTGATCGTCATCCGACAGGTCCCCCTTACGCTCGTCAACGCCATCGGCGCCGCGCCCGATATCGGCCRCCGGCGATGGTTGGAATTGGGCGAGCGGCTTGAGAAAGCCGACGTCGAGAAGATCATCGTGGAGTTGTCCGCGGACGACGCGCGCAAAATTTCGAGCGACGAGCGGTTTCAGCGGGCACTCATTCTGGCAACGAAGAAGACGGCTGCGCCGAAGCCAGCGGTGGCCAAAACCCAGGTTAATGGGGTGCCTGTCATGATCAAAAAGACAGCGTCCGGTGCAACCTTCGTTTTCGACGGCAAGACCGCACCCGGTTTCGATCAATTCGTCCAGGAAAGGCTGAAGGGCCTGTTCCAGGAGTTCAATAAGGACAGAGGAGCGTAGCGCGCAAAAGAAAAAGGCCCCCAACGACGCCGTCGTGGAAGCCCTTCTCAGATCTTAAGCACATCGAGAATCGCATTTCCCCGAATCACAGTCAAGCGTCTTAGGCACCAAATTGGTGGATGGTTTTCTTTTGCCTGAACGAAGGTGAAGGCAAATGGAGAGTGGATATGTGACGACGCCCTTTGGGCGGCGGCCGATGTCACTTGGCATGCTGGCAAGCCAGCAACTGGCCGAGACCATCGAGCCGGGGATGAAGCGCAGCAAGTGGAAGCTGTTCAGGGCGATCTGTGAGGCGCGGCCGGCGCTTGGCGTCACCGATCGGGCGCTGACGGTGCTCGACGCGCTTCTGACCTTCTACCCAGACGACGAGATTTCCGAGGAGAAGGGCCTGATTGTCTTCCCGTCGAATGCGCAACTTTCGCTGCGCGCCCGCGGCATGACGCCGGCGACCCTCAGGCGGCATCTTGGGGTTCTGGTCGAGGCCGGCCTGATCCTGCGCAAGGACAGCCCGAACGGAAAGCGCTATGCGCGCCGCGACAGGGCAGGGACCGTCGGCGAGGCCTTCGGGTTCAGCGTGGCACCGCTTCTGGCGCGTGCAGTCGAAATCGAAAACCTGGCCGCCCAGGCGGTTGCCGACCGGGAACTGCTGCGCGCGATCAGGGAACGGTTGACCATCTGCCGGCGCGACATCTCCAAGCTGATTGCGACGGCCCTCGAAGAAGAGGTCTCCGGTGATTGGGAAGGCATTTCAGTGATGTTTCGAACGCTCCTCGCCCGGATTCCGCGCGTGGCGACCGCAGAAGAATTGGCTCCGCTGGTCGATGAGATGGGATTGCTGCGGGCTGAAGTCGTCAACTTGCTGGAAAGGCAGATAAAAACACAAAAAATAGACGCCAATGAGTCTCAGAATGAGCAGCACAAACAGAATTCAAATCCCAAATCCACCTATGAACTTGAACTAAGCTTCGAAACGAAGCAGGGCGAACGGGCAGTTGCCGATCTTGAACCGAATGCCGGATCGCCGGACGAGCAAAGACTGAAACAACCGAAGCCTTCCGGCGGGATGAGCAACAAGGCGGGGGGGGCCGCCGATCCAGGAGCCGGGCATAGCCTGAAATCCTTCCCGCTCGGCCTCGTCCTCCAGGCCTGCCCCGGTATTCTCGACTACGGGCCCGGCGGAAGCATCGGCAACTGGCGAGATCTGATGTCGGCCGCTGTCGTCGTGCGCTCGATGCTCGGCGTCAGTCCCTCGGCCTATGAGGAAGCCTGCTCCGGCATGGGGCCGGAAAATGCCGCCACCGTGATTGCCTGCATTCTGGAAAGGGGAGGGCACATCAACTCGCCCGGCGGCTATCTCAGAGATCTGACCCGAAGGACCGAGAGGGGTGAGTTTGCGATCGGCCCGATGCTGATGGCGCTCGTGCGGGCGAATGGGCCAACAGCAAGGCATGCCAGTTGACCGGAGGGAAGCCACGGCCGCGACAATCGTGTAACGAGGCGGTGTGCAATCACCGCTTTACATCTAACATGTTAGTCTGCTACATCTGAGCCGGTAATTGGGAGGAGGCATATTTGACACAAAAATTCGGGCTCTCAGTCGCTCTCGCCACACCATTCGACAGCCATGGCGATATCATGATCGAGGCGATGATCGAGCAGGCACGGCGAAGCCTCGCTGCCGGATGTTCGAGCGTGACGCTGTTCGGGACGACGGGTGAAGGTTCTTCCATAGGAACCCAGGAACGTGAACGTGTCCTCACTTCCATGCTTGATAATGGGATAGCAGCAAAGCAAATCATCGTCGGCGTACTGGTCGACGCGGCCGAGGATGCTGCGATGCAGGCCGGGCATGCGCTTTCCGAGGGAGCCCGCAATATCCTTCTTGCTCCCCCTTGCTACTTCAAAAACGTCAGTGACGACGGCGTCTTCCAGTGGTTTTCGGCTGTTTTCGCCATCCTGGGCGACAAGGCGCGAGACATTATCGTCTACAACATCCCCTCGGTCACCATGGTCCCGCTGAGCGTATCGCTGATCGGCCGACTGCGGACCGCCTTTCCCAATATCGTCACGGGCGTCAAGGATTCTTCCGGCGACTGGCCGTTCACGGAAGCGCTGTTGAAGGCGCATGGCGATCTTGTCATCCTGGTGGGGGACGAACGTCATCTGGCGAAGGGCGTGCGGCTTGGCGGCCAGGGTGCAATCTCCGGCATGGCGAATTTCGTACCCCATGAAGTCAAGCTGATGGCAGAGGAAGGCAAGGACGATTCCCGCATCGAGGATTTCGTGGACGAACTGCTGAAATTTCCGGTGACCGCTGCCGTGAAGGCCATGGTGGCTCACTTGACGTCGGATGAAATCTGGCTTGCGGTTCGCCCACCACTCGTTTCAATATCCGGCGATGGGCAGGCGCAACTCGCTCTTGCGTTCGACACTCTTTTCCGCTCGAAAGCGGCATAGGTCGGACATGTTTCTGGGAGAGGTGATGGACGGAACGGACGAGCAGCCGACACTGCGGGAAAAGGCGTATGAGAGCTTCACACGCCACCTTCTTGCGCGTGACGTGCGCCCCGGCCAGTTCGTTTCGCAGCGCCGCCTCGTCGAGCTGACGGGGCTGACGCTCGGCGCCATCCGCGAACTCATCCCGCGGCTCGAAGCCGAAGGGCTGATCAAGACGGTCCCCCAGCGGGGTTTGCAGATTGCTCATATCGACCTGAACCTCATTCGCGAGGCGTTCCAGCTGCGCGTCTTCCTGGAGAAGGAAGCAGTCGCGCTTTTCACCCGCTCTGCGTCTGACGAGACGATCGCCGGGCTCCTGAAGCAGCATCGGGATATCGCCGACGCCATTCGAAACGGCGATGGATCGCACGAATTGGAAGTGCACGCGCAAGCTGTCGATTGGGGCATGCACGACGCCTTTATCGATGCCCTTGGAAATACCATCATCTCGAATGCCTACCGGGTGAACTCGATCAAGATGCGCCTGATCAGTCAGGATCGTTTTCGCATCGATGGTCACGTCGGACCTGTCATGGGCGAGCATCTGAAAGTGCTCGAGGCGATCGAAAGACGATCGGCGGAGGACGCCGTCAACAGCCTTGTCGCACACATCAATCACGCAAGAGATCGTGCGCTGAGGATATAATCGGAAATAAACAGCCGGGGGTGAGGAGATCGCCGGCAAAAGGAGGAGGTACCACATGTCATCGTTTTTGAATCCGACGAGGCGCGGCTTTCTGGCGGGTACGGCCGCTTTTGGCGCCAGCAGCATGCTCGGCGTGCGGTTGGCGTCGGCTGCCGTCGATTGGAAGCGCTTTGCCGGCACGACGCTCGAAGTCAACCTGGTCAAGAGCCCGCGCAGCGAAATACTGCTGAAGTACCTGTCCGAATTCGAGGAGCTCACCGGCATCAAGGTCAATGCCGAAGCGACGCCCGAACAACAGCAGCGACAGAAGACGACCATCGAGCTGAGCTCCGGCAAGCCGAGCTTCGACGTCGTGCACATGAGCTATCATGTCCAAAAGCGGCAGTTCGAAAAGGGCGGCTGGCTTGCCGATATCGGCGGTTTTCTCAAGGACCCCTCTCTGACCGACCCGTCTCTGGTAGAAACCGACTTCGCCGAAGCCGGCCTGACTTTTGCCAARGATCCGGACGGCGTTCTGCGTTCGCTTCCATTCTCGGTCGATTACTGGATCATCTATTGGAACAAGGCGCTCTTCGAGAAGAAGGGGCTTGCCTACCCGACGACGTTCGAAGAACTCGCCAGTGCTGCGGAGGCGCTCACCGATCCTTCGAGCAACACCTACGGCTTCGTCGCCCGCGGCCTGAAGAATGCCAATACGCCGGTCTGGACGTCGCTGCTGCTCGGATATGGTTCGAGCCCGCTCGGCCCCGATGGCAAGCTGCGCACGACGTCGCAAGAAGCGATCGATGCGGCCAAGCTTTATCAAAGACTGATGACCAAGACAGCCCCTCCCGGCGTTTCCGGCTTCAACTGGGCCGAGGCGCAGTCGGCCTTCCTGCAGGGCAAGATCGGCATGTGGCTGGACGGCGTTGGTTTTGCGCCGCCGATCGAGAATCCGGAAAAATCGCGCGTCGTCGGCCAGGTCGGTTACGGCATCATGCCGAAAGGTCCGAAGGCACAGGCCGCAGGCACCTTCGGCGACGGGCTTGGCGTCGTCGCGGCAAGCCAGAAAAAAGAAGCCGGGTATCTCTTCTGCCAATGGGCGATTTCGCATGAAATGGGCGCACGTCTGCTGCAGGCTGGCGCCGGGGTTCCTTTCCGCCAGTCCGTCCTCGAGGACGCGAAGGTCCGCGAAGGCGTCAAAATGCCGGGCGCATGGCTTGATGCCGTCGTCGGTTCCGGCAAGATCTCGCAGCTCGCGCTGCCGGTCATTATTCCGGTCACCGAGTTCCGCGACGTTTATGGCGTCGGTCTCACCAACATGATCGGCGGCGCCGATCCCGAAACCGAACTGAAGGCAGCGACGGCACAGTTCGAACCCGTCCTGGCAAAAAGCGAGGGATAATGGCCTCGACAAGTATCGAAACGGCCGCCGTGGCCAAGACGTCGAAAGGAAGGAGCAAACCGGATCGGTTTGCTCCTAACTACTGGCCCTTCGTCATCCCGGCGCTCATCGTCATAGCTGCCGTCATCGTCTTTCCGTGGGTGTTTACGGTCTGGATGAGCGTCAACAGCTGGACGCTCGGCCAATCGCAGGTCTTTGCGGGGCTGGACAACTACGCGCGCCTCGCCACCGACATGCGTTTTTGGGAGTCGCTGTGGCACACTGTGCTCTATACGACGCTCTCCGTAGTGGTTCCCCTTTTTCTGGGGACGCTCGCGGCGCTGATCTTTGATGCTCAATTTCCGCTGCGCGGTCTTATACGCGGCATATTCGTGATGCCGATGATGGCCACACCCGTCGCCATCGCGCTCGTCTGGACGATGATGTTCCATCCGCAGCTCGGCGTCCTCAACTATCTCCTCTCCTTCGTCGGCATCGGCCCGCAGGAGTGGATCTATAATCAGAGCAGCGTCATCCCGTCGCTGGTGCTGGTCGAGACCTGGCAGTGGACGCCGCTTATCATGCTGATCGTGCTCGGCGGTCTGGCGGCGGTTCCGCGCGAGCCCTATGAAAGTGCTGAAATCGACGGAGCCAATGTCTGGCAGAAATTCCGCTATCTGACGCTGCCGATGATCGCGCCGTTCCTGATGATTGCCGTGATTATCCGCAGCATCGATGCGGTGAAAAGTTTCGACATCATCTATGCCATGACCCAAGGCGGTCCCGGCACGGCGTCGGAGACGATCAACATCTATCTCTACAACACCGCTTTCGCCTATTACGATATCGGCTATGGCTCGGCCATGGCGGTTGTCTTCTTCATCCTCATCGTCCTGCTCTCCTTCGTCCTTATGATGCTCCGGCAGCGCGTGAACTGGTCCGACGGGGAGGCACGCTGATGAAGCGCAAGACGCTCGATCGCATCGGACTGCTGTTTGTTGCCCTGGTGATGATCTCGCCCGTCGTCCTGTTCTTCCTCTGGATGATCTCGCTGTCGCTGAAATATGAGATCGACAACGGCGCCTATCCGCCGATCTTCATTCCGGAGCGCTTGGCCTGGTCGAACTATCTGAAGGTCTTCGAAGAGAACAACTTCTTCCTCTATCTCTGGAATTCGGTGCTGGTGACGGGTGCGGCCACGCTTCTGGCGCTGCTGATCGGCGTGCCGGCCGGATATGGCATCGCGCGCCTGAAAGCCGAGAAGTCTGCCATGGTCATCATGATTGCGCGCATGACGCCGGGCCTTTCATTCCTGATCCCGCTCTTCCTGCTGTTCCAGTGGCTGAACCTGCTCGGCACGCTCATGCCGCAGATCATCATCCACCTCGTCGTCACTGTACCGATCGTCGTATGGATCATGATCGGTTATTTCGAGACGACGCCGATGGAGCTGGAGGAGGCTGCAAGCATCGACGGCGCAACACCCTGGCAGGTTTTCCGCCTGGTCGCCTTGCCGATCGCAAGGCCGGGCATCGTCGTTGCCTTCATACTGTCGGTCATCTTCTCGTGGAACAACTTCGTCTTCGGCATCGTGCTTGCCAGCCGCGAGACGCGCACGCTTCCTGTCGCGGTCTACAACATGCTCTCGTTCGAGCAGGTCAGTTGGGGTCCGTTGGCGGCGGCGGCGTTGATCGTCACCTTGCCTGTGCTGATATTGACGGTGTTTGCGCAACGGCAGATCGTGGCGGGCCTGACGGCCGGAGCCGTCAAGTGAGCTGGTGAGACAACGGTTTTGACGACTTCTGCTGCCTTCGAACAGCCTCCCGGTCAGGCGCGCCGCGTCTTGTGTGTCGGCGCTGCGGTTATGGACACACTGTTTCGCGTGCGCTCGTTACCCACCGGCCAGGGCAAAATTCTGCCCTATGATATGCTGCAGATCGCCGAGGGCATGGCATCGAGTGCCGCCTTTGCGGTCACCCGACTGGGCGGCCATGCCAGCCTCTGGGGTGCGGTCGGCAATGACGACACCGGCGAACGCATCATTGCCGACCTCAGCAATAGCGGCATAGACACGAGCGGCGTGGTGCGCGTCGAAGCCGCCCGCTCGGCCGTCTCGACGATCCTTGTCGATGATCAGGGCGAGCGCTTGATCGTGCCTTTCTACGATGCGGGCTTGCACGAAACGGTCAAGCCGGTCACGCAACAGGATGTTTCTGCTTTCGATGCGGTGCTGGTCGACGTGCGGTGGCCGAAGCTTGCATTGCGGACGCTATTGGCCGCCCGAGAGGCGGGAAAGCCGGCCATTCTCGATGGCGACGTCGCAGGCGATGGCGTGATCGAGATGCTGGCACCGGCGGCCAGCCACATTGTGTTCTCGCAGCCGGCCGCCGAGCGGCTTGCCGGAACGGCCGAGCTGGTGAAGGTCGTCGGCCTTCTCAAGCGAAAGTTCGAGCATGCCTTCATCAGCGTCACGGCCGGCGAAAACGGCTGCTTCTGGTTCGACGACCGAACCGGCGAAATTGTCCATCTTGCGGCTCCGAAGGTGAGGACCGTCGACACGCTCGCAGCCGGCGATATTTTCCATGGCGCTTTTGCGCTGGCCACTGCGGAAGGCTTACCGATCGAAGAGACGATGCGCTTGTCATCCATGGCGGCGGCACTCAAATGCCAGGTGTTCGGCGGACGTATCGGTGCCCCCACAAGAGCCGAAGTCCGCAATGCTCTCCGGGATTGGAGCGCTGGACGGTAGTAGTGGCGGGCAGGCGTATCGGAGAAGCGATCTGCCTGCGGCATGCGTTGTCAAAGCCAGTTTAGGATCAGCGCTCCATCAGCTTTTGACCGAGCCGGCTGTCATGCCGGCCAGGAAGTAGCGTTGAGCAACCAGGTAAAGGACAAGAAGAGGAAGGGAACCGAGCACGCTCATCGCCATCATCTCGTTCCATTCGAAGGCGTGCTGGCCCATCAGAAGCTGGATACCGATCGGAACGGTTCTGAGGTTCATCGATTTCGTCAGCGTCAGCGCGAAGAGGAATTCGTTCCAGGCTAGCAGAAACGTGTAGACCGCGGTGGCGACGATCCCCGGGATGGAGACGGGAACGATGACGCGCCATAGCGCCGTCCAGCTCGAGCCGCCGTCGACAAGGACGGCCTCGTCCAGCTCTTTCGGCAAGGTGTTGAGATAGCCTGTCATCAGCAGGATGGCATAGGGCAGCGTGAAGACCATGTAGGTGAGGATCAGCGCCAGATAAGTATCGAAGATCCTGAAGGCCACCACCATTCCGAAATAGGGGATGAGAAGGGTGATCGGCGGAACGGTCTGCGTGCTGATGATGAAGATGTTCAAGGTGTTCTTGAACCGGAACTGATAGCGGCTGAATCCGTAGGCGGTCACGATGGCGACGACGAGGGTCAGGCCGGTGACGACGCCGGCGACGAAGTAGCTGTTGATGAAGAACCGCACTTTCACCGGATCGTTGAAGATCGTCAGATAGGCGGCCACCGTGAAATCCTGCGGAAAAAGCCGCGGCGGAAGGGCGAAGATTTCGGTATTCGATTTCAGCGAGCTGAAAAACATCCACACGATCGGGAAGGCCGAAAAGACCAGGCCGATCGCCAGTCCGAGATAGGTCAGGATGGTCGGCAAGACCGAGTTCTTGAAGGAACGTTTTGCCATGGCGGTCACCTGCGCTGCTGGTGTTTGATGTAGAAGTAGGTGACGCTCATCGAAATGATCAGGATGATCATTGCGCTCGCCGAAGCCAGTGAAAATTCATATTGGGAGAAGGCGAGCTTGTAGGTGAAGGTGGAGAGCACCTCCGTCGAATAGATCGGACCACCGCCCGTCGTCATCCAGACGAGCGGAAAGACCTGCATCGTCCAGATGAAATCGAGGAGCGCGATGCTGATGATGATCGGCATTAACTGCGGAATGGTGATGTACCAGAACTTTTGGAGTTCGTTCGCGCCATCGATACCGGCTGCCTCGTAAAGCTCCTTCGAAATGCCCTGGAGGCCGGCGAGCAGGCTGACCATGTAGAGCGGATAGCCTGCCCAGATGTTTGCGAAGGTCAAAGCGTGGATGGCGGTGCGCGTCGACGAAAACCACTCGACCTTGAAGTTGATGATATGGAGCGCCATCAGCACGCTGTTGACGACGCCGTTCGGGTCGAGCAACAGGCGCCAGATGATGGCGATGATGACGGCCGTGAACAGCCAGGGCAGGATGAACAGCACACGAAGGATGCTGCGAATGAGCGGATCGACGCGGTTGGTGTTCAACAGCAGCGCGAATGCCAAGCCGATGATGAAGTGGAAGACGACGCTCATGATCGTAAAATAAAGCGTCTGTACGACCGACTGCCAGAAGACGGGATTCTCGAAGATGGTCAGATAATTCTGCACGCCTGCGAACGCGGCGTCCTTTTTCATGATGGCGCCGTCCATCAATGAATATTTGAAGACCATCACCATGGGAAACAGCATCAGCAGAACAAGCAGCAGGGTCGCCGGCGAAACATAGAAATACGGCACCAGCTTCCTCAAGGTGCTGTAACGAAGTCTTGCTTTTCTTCGCGGCTTGGCGTGCGCGGCGACGAGAGCCGGAGCGGAATGATTCATGAGCTGTGACTTCCCGTTCTGCCGAGATTTGACGACTTACACCGGCAGCGCCAGGTCGCGCTGCCGGTGATCCGTGAAAGCGACGTGCTTAGAACTTCGCGAGCCAAGCCTTCTCGGTATTGGCAGCTGCATCCTTGGCCGACTGTCCGCCGTCGAACATCTTCTGAACTTCGACGTTCATGTCGCGCATCAGCTCTTCGGCAACCGGAAGACCGACGAATTCGTTCGCAGGATAGCCGCTCTGGAAGATTTTAAAAGCTTCCGCGAAGATCGGGTCCGAGGCCACGAAGTCCGGCTTGGCATGGACGTTGCCGGGGAAGGCGTTGGCAATCGAGACCAGACGGCCGTTGACGTCAGGGCTCATCAGGTATTCGACCAGCTTCCAGGCTTCTTCCTTGTGCTGGCTGCCCTCGCTGATGCCGATGCCCCAGGAGGCATAGGGCATGCCGCGCTTGCCGGTGTAGCCATCAGTGGCCGGCAAGGCGGAGATGCCGAATTTGAGCTTCGGATTGCGCTCGCGGATGAGGTTCACATGCGCGAGTGAATCGACCATCATGCCGACGCGGCCGTTGACGAATTCCTCGACCTTGTCCTGTTCCTTCTTGGCGAAAATGCCGGGAGAAATCACGCCTTCCTTGTTGAGGGAGGAGAGATAGTCGAGCGTGCCGACGACGGCATCATTTTCGAGGTCAGGCTTGCCGTCCTTCATCATCGAGGCGCCGGAGGCCCAGACCCAGGACATCACATCGTTCTGGATACCGCTCGGAGACTGCAACGACAGCGGCAGAACCCAGCCATACTGGTTTTTCGAGGCGTCGGTCATCTTCTTCGCGGCTTCAGCGAATTCCGTGCGCGTCGTCGGCAGCTTGTCGACGCCGGACGCCTTGGYGATATCCAGGTTCACGAAGACGGGATAGACGAAGGATGCCAGCGGGAACATCACGCTCTTGCCATCGACCTTGACGATATCGGTGATCTGGCTCTTGTCGTACTTCGCCTTCTCCATCAGCTCGTCCATCGAGGCGATCGCACCCTGCTTGGCAAGCCCGTTTACCCAGGCGCCATCGAGGCCCACCACGTCGCTCAGCGTTCCCGAGGCGGCGCCGACGACAATCTGGTCACGCGTCGTGGCATAGGGACCGCTGACCAGCGTCACCTTGATGCCGGGGTTTTTGGCTTCGAAATCGTTCATGATGCCGCGCAGGGCGCCAGACGGCATTTCGGGTTCCCACCATTGAATGAACTCGATGGTGGTGTCGGCAAACGCCGATGTGGCGCAGAGCGCCCATACCGCCACGGCAGCCCGCATCGTCACGCCGAATTTTCTGATATTCATCTGTGCCTCCCAAAGATTGTCAGTTAATCGATCCTCCTCAAGATCGTAGGCAAAGTAGGTTCCCTGAAGCCCCTATCTGTCAATGAAGAACTGCGGTCGGGAAAAGATGGCAGGCCGGCATTCACGGCGCGTGTTGAGTTAAATCATTGATAAAAAATAATAAAATTGATTGACATCATCAGTATTTTTCTGCAGCATTTGTATTGCTTGTGACGCATTTTTTCTTTACTTTCGTAAACAAATGAAAGTTTACCCAACAAAATGAAAAGCGTGGAACTCGGCTTCTTCACTGCAAATTTTGGAATTTGGGGTGCTGAAACAAGCGCCTTTTGCAACCACGCGGCGCAGACGGCGCATACGGCGCAAGTCGCAGTGAAGGGAATATTTCGATTTTCGAAAGGGAGGGCAGGCCCCGCACCAAAAATGACGGATCACGCCGGCTTACGCGTTGATTTTCGACGATTCAGGATACGAAGATCACCTGTACAAATTGCCGAATGCGTGATTAGGCGCGTCGGCGGATCTGCCGTTGAGTGCGAAATCATTCCCGATCAGTGTCGTCATCCCGCCAGTAAGGAATTGAATGGCCAAGAAGAATTATAAATCGATGGACGACTTCGCGACCGCCGCCGGCGTATCGCGTCCGACCTTGTCGAAATATTTCGATGATCCCTCGCAGATCAAGGAGGTGACCCGTAAGCGTATCGAGGCGGCTCTCAAGAAGTCGCATTTCGAGCCGAACCTTTTCGCGCGGCACCTTAATCGCAAGCGGACCAGGAATATCGGCATTCTGGTGCCGACCATGTCGGATCCCTTTTATGTGCAGGTCGTGTCGCTGATCGAGCTGGAGTTGCGCGAAAAGGGATTCTGGCCTGTCCAGATCTCGTCCCACACGCGGCCGGAACTCGAAGCGGAGGCCGTGCGAACCTTGCTGTCGCTGAAGGTCGCAGGTGCGATCGTGGCGCCGCTCGGGGCCGGTTCTCGCCGTTCCGCGTTGGAAAGACTAAGCGGCGCAATCCCCGTCGTCTGCTTCGACAACCCTGCCGGCGCCGACCTTCCCTATGTCGGCAACGACAACGCGCAAAGCATGGCAGCCATTGTGCAATATCTCTGCCGGTCCGGTGAGCCACCGATCTTCCTGGAAATTCCGCATTTGACCGAAAATGCCGGCGAGCGGCAGGAGAGCTACCGCGCGACCATGGCGAAGGAAGGGCATGCTCCGTTGGTCATCGATTGCGACGCACCACCCTCTTGGGAATTCGAGCGTCTCGGATACGAGCAGATGCAGCGAATTCTTGCGAATGGCGGTCTTCCCGGCAAAACGCTGCTATGCGCCAACGATCGCTTTGCTTTCGGTGCGATGGCTGCCGCATTCGCTTCGGGACTGAAAATCGGCCGTAGTGACGCGTGCGACGTGCGTATCGCCGGGCACGACGATCACCCGCTGAGCCGATATACCTGTCCGTCGCTGACGACGATGGCCCAGAACGCGCCGGAGATCGCCGCGAAATCCGTGGAGCTTTTGCTGGCGCATATCGAAAGCGAGGATGATGGAACGACCCCTGTGACGAACAGGGTGATCCTCGAAGCGACGCTTGTTATGCGCGACTCGGCTTGAGTCAGTCGCGGTTGCGCTTCAACGGGCAAGCCCAGGGTCCATGGTGCGCCAGGCCATAGCAATGGCTTCAAGGGCCTCTTGCGCCTCCGGAATGGCCCGTCGCTTCGATACGAAGCCGTGGATCTGTCCGGCCCAGGTCCGGCTTGTGGCCTGCGCTTCCAAGCTGAGCCGCTCGGCATAAGCGGCCCCTTCGTCGAACAGCACGTCGTATCCGGCAAGGATCACGAGGGCCGGCGCCACGCCTGCTAGCGACGCCACGCGCAGCGGCGAGGCGCGCCAATCCGGCCTGCTCGCGGCTTCCGGCAGATAGTGGTCTCGGAACCATTGCATCGCTGCGGCCGTCAGGCCGTAACCCTCCGCATAACGCAAGTAGCTGTCGCTTGCCTGCAATTGGTCGGTCACCGGATAGATCAACACCTGTCCGATGACAGCCGGCACCTGTCCGTCCCGTGCCAGCAGGGCGACGACGGCGGCCAGATTGCCGCCGGCGCTATCGCCGGCGACGAGAATTCGCAAGGGATCGATACCGAGCGCATCCGCCTGCTCCGTCATCGAGACGAGTGTGGCGGCGCAATCGTCAATCGCTGCCGGAAAGGGGTGTTCCGGGGCCAGGCGATAGTCGGGCGAAACGACGACGGCGCCTGCCATATTGGCAAGCGTCCGGCAGATATCCTCATGGGTTTCCGGCGCGCCGATCACAAAACCGCCGCCATGGAGATAAAGCAAGGCCGGTGCGCCCTGGCGCGGCGCGGATCGTCCGCGCCATATCTTCAACCGGATGGCGCCCGCATGCCTTTCCAGGATCTCGGCCACGTCTTCGAGCGGCCGCTGGATGTCTGCGAAACTGTCCAGATATTGCTGCCGCGCCAGCGCCGGCGTGCAGTTTTCGACCGGCGTTTGTGGATCGCCAGGCCATGCAAGCGCGCGTTTGGCGGATTCGTCGAGTTGCGTCATGCCAGCAAACTCCTCGCTTCTTCTTCCCGCAATTCTTTTGGCTGCGCGACGATACCCGCAATGGTCTGCGCGACACCGGTTTCACCGGCACGCAGGATCGCTTCCATGACTTCGAGCACATGCAGCGCGAGATCGCCCGAAGCACGCGGCGCACGGCCTTCGATGATTGCGCGCGCGAGATCGGCAAGGCCAAGCATGCGGTAGTTGGCACGATCCGGCGCTGCGATCGGCCAGTTGACGGCGCCGAAGAGGTCGCCTGATGTATCCGTTTCCTGCCAGGGCGCGCCACGGCTGGACAGCGCGACGGAGCCGCCGAAATTGTCGGGGTCGGGCAGGCGCAGCGAGCCTTCGGTCCCGTGGAGCTCGATGGGGTGGTTGGAATGGCGGAAGACGTCCCAGGAGGTGCCGAAGGTGACCGTAGCGCCGCAATCGAATTCCAGCAGCGACAGCACGCTGGTCGGCGTGCCAACCTTGAACGTGGTGCCCTGCTTCCGTCCCTCCGCCGTGATGAGCCGCTCTTCCTGCCCGCTTGTGGCGACGGCCTGCACACGGCGGATCGGCCCTATCAGATTGACCATCATCGTCAGATAGTAAGGCCCCATATCCATGACCGGGCCTGCGCCGGCCTGATAATAAAAGCTKGGATCCGGATGCCAGTGCTCCATGCCGCGTCCCATCATGAAGGCTGTCCCGGTCACCGGCTTGCCGATGGCGCCGGCTTCCATTCGCCGCCGGGCATGGCGTCCTGCCGCCCCGAGGAACGTGTCTGGCGCCGAGCCGAGCATGAGGCCCTTTAAGGCGGCGGCATCCACCAACCGGCGTCCTTCTGCGGCCGTGACGCCGAGCGGCTTCTCAGTGAAGACATGCTTGCCTGCCGACAGCGCCCGCATCGAAACGTCAAAATGTGCAGCCGGGATCGTCAGATTGAGGATGAGGTCGATGTTCTTGTCGTCGATGAGGCTATCGACGTCAGCGGCGCGCAAATTGAACTCGGCCGCGCGGCGCGTGGCGGCGTCTGCGTTGAGGTCTGCGCAGGCGATGATTTCGACGCCGCAAAACAGCGGCGCGTTGCGCATATAGGCGAGCGAAATGTTGCCGCATCCCACCACGCCGATCCTGAGTTTCATACCATTGGTCTGTGTCATCGAAGAACCTGATTTTGCGATTGCGAGTGCGAAGGATTGAGGGGCGCGTTACAATTTAATCGCAAGGAATAAAATATATTGACGCACGGTAACATTTGACCGTACGTAATGGCAAGACGCTGGCGTCGCAATCCTTGCTGAAGAGCCCGCCGTTCCGGTCTTCGGCCGCCTCTCCCGGCGGAAGGGGTTTTCGGCAAGGCCGGCGAAGCCCCCGAGGATTGCTCGCGCGGGGAAGCCGCCGGCTTCGGTATCGGCTGTCATCAACGAATAGGTCAGGACCGAGATATGAAAAATGCTGAGCTGCGGATCGGCTGCCAAACATTCACCTGGGAGATGCTGGGTACGGATTGGAACGGCGGTCCGGACGATCTGGTGCGCGCCGTCGCCGACGGTGGATATGCCGGTATCGAAATCACCGATACGATGATTGGTCACTACGCGCTCAAGCCTGCCGACTTTGCCCGCACACTGACGGATGCCGGTTTGGCGCTGGTCTCCTTTGCTTTCGGCTCCGCCAGCGGCTTCACGGTGCCGGAAAAGATTGCCTCCGATCTCGACACTGCGCGGCGATGGGTCGATTTCGCCGTGAACTTTCCCGGTGCGATGGTATCGATGGGATCGGCGACGGTCGTCTCGGATGGTCCGCGCGATGAGAAATTCGCGATTGCGGCCGAGTGCTACAATCGTGCGACCGAGATCGGACAGTCGGCTGGGGTCACTGTAGCTGTCCATCCTTCCTCGCATCACAATACGCTGCTCTTCACCCGGAACGACTATGATCGCCTGTTTGCTCTCTTGGATCCAGGAGTGGGTTGGGTGCCGGATACCGGCCATATCCTGCGTGGCGGCCAGCAGATCGGCGACACGCTGGCGGCCCACCGGGACCGTATCCGTTACGTGCATCTGAAGGATGTCGACGCCGGCGGGATCTGGGCGATGCTGGGCGAAGGCGTCTGCGACGTGCCCCCCGTCATTTCGGCCGTTCGGGATGCGCCGAACTTTATCGGCTGGATCGTGGTGGAAGAAGAATCCGACCATGCCGGAACCGATCCTGCCGCCGCCGTTCGCGCGAACCGTGAGACGCTTCGACGTCTGGGATTTTAGCCCATCTCGTTTTCCCCGGCATCGGCCGGGGCCTTCGGCCCGCGCCAAAGTCTCTCCCGGTTCTCTTCTGAAATGGACAGGTGGACTGCAGGTCACGCGTAGCGAACCTCCACGCCCAGCTTGTCCAGCCGGTGGCGAATGCTGTGCGGCATGTTGCTGTCCGTGATGATCAGATCGACGCGCGATAGCGAGAAGGCTTTGGAGGAGGCGCCGATGTCAAATTTGCTCGAATCCGCCACGAGGACGACACGCCGGGCCATGCGAACCAGGTTGCGCTTTGTCCGCGCAATGTCCTCGGAGACATCGACGACGTCGAAGGCCTGATCGATCGCGTGGGCGCTGACAAAGGCCTGGTGGGCGACGAGGCCGCCGACCGCCTTGTCGGAGTCCGATACGATGGTGCTCACGGTGCTAGGAAACACGCGGCCGCCGATCATGTGCACGTCGAGTCCCGGCCGGTACATCAGATGCTGGGCGATGTTCATTGCCGTTGTCGCAACCACGACGTTGCTGACCGGGGGCATCTGCATGGCCACCTGCAGCAGCGTCGAACCGCTGTCGAAGACGATCGACTGATTGTCGATGATCTGTCGCGCAGCCATCTGGGCGATGCGTCGCTTTGCATCGAAATTGCGTTGCATGCGTTCCTCGAAGGCCGCCGCGGGCGAGTCGGACGGCAGGGCAATTGCCCCGCCATGCGTTTTGATCAGTTGCTTCTTCGCGTCCATGATTTCGAGATCGGAGCGGATCGTCACTTCCGAGACTTCGAAGAATTCCGCGAGCTGGCGGGTGCGGGCCTGACCGACCCGTTGAAGTTCCAGCATGATCTGCTGCCGCCTTTGTTCTGCAAGCATATGTGATCCCGACCTGCCGCCCTTTGCGACCATATGACTTTTGAAAAACGAAAGTTCGCCGCCTTATCCTACGGCTCGTGCTACAAAAATAGCCGCATGATGACGAAAATGCACGTCAAAAATTCATCATTGATGTAAAAACGAAAGAAATCGAAATATTGAATATTTGTTTGTTTTCGAGTTAGGGTTTCCTCAGCATCGGCGCCAGCAATCGCAAAGCCGGCAATCACAAAGGAAGTATCGCCATGGGTCTCGGAACCAAAGTCCGCCTCGCACGCCTGTTCTCGAACCCATCGGGCCATCTGTTCGGAGGCGCCGTCGATCATTTTGTCGGTTATGGCAATGTGCGTGAGGGCGGGCTTGCCGACCTGCCGGGTGCGCTCAGACGCGTCATGGCGGGAGGGCCCGACTACATCAGTATCCAGCCTGGCGCGGCGCGCCACCTGTGGTCGGAATATGCCGGAAAGGCAGCGCTCGTCATTCAGGGCGGTTGCTTCACCGCCGACGACCGTATTCGTCAGCTCATCGCGACCCCGGAGGACGCGGTGCGTTATGGTGCGGACGCTCTGGCTGTTGCCATTCCCGTGCGCGGCGCCACCGAAGGAGAGTACATCCGCTGGCTCACCGATACGGTCAACGCCGCCGCCCGCTTCGAGATGCCGGTCGTCGCCCATGTCTATCCCCGTGATTTCTCCGACGGCGGCAAGATCGTATTCACCCCGGATGAGATTGCCTATGCGGTGCGCATCGGCTTCGAGGCTGGCGTCGACGTGATCAAGGTGGGCTATACCGGCGATTTCGAATCCTTCCGCGAGACCGTTGCGACCTGCCCGGTTCCGGTCGTGATCGCCGGCGGCCCGAAGACCGATACGCTGCTCGGGGCGCTCGTCCAGACGTCGGAAGCATTGCGCGCTGGGGCCAAAGGCGCGGTCGTCGGACGCAACCTCTGGGGTCACGGCGATACGACCATGGCCGCGCGCGCCTTCAAATTCGTCATTCACAAGGGGATGGCGCCGGAGGATGCGCTGGCGGCGGCCGGTGCTTGAGACGTGTCGCCCCCTTTCCAGGTTCTGGGCTTCGGCGCCCTGGCAATCGATGACATCATCTATGTCGATCGGGGGCTGACGGCCGGCAAGGGGAAGGTGACGAAGCGCGCCACGGACCATGGCGGCAACGTGGCGACGGCTCTTGTTGCCGTCGCCCGGCTCGGCGGTCGCGCCGGCTTCATCGGCTGGCTCGGCGATGAGACAACGGCCGACATGGCGGGCAGCGAGCTCGAGCGCGACGGTGTCGACATATCGCTGGCTCCCCGCCACGCGGATGCCGCTCCGATCCGCTCCGTGATCACGGTCGGTCCCGACGGCGACCGGTTCATCGCCTATGACGACAATGTGCTGCACGGCACGTCGGATGCGCTGCCCGACGATGTTCTGATGCAGGCCCCGGTAC
>NZ_JBFTQY010000095.1:0-22079 GCF_056399245.1 Rhizobium sp. 01N447_2 | reverse complement strand
GCGGCCATGTGGTCGGAGTAGCCGAGCACAAGCACGTGGTCGTAGGCGGGAATATCGAGGTCGTCGAGTTCGGCGCGGCTGCTGGTATCGGTGACGCGGCAGGTGACCGCCATGTTGTCGCTCGCAAGCGTCAGGCCACGAACCTCCTCTTCGATATCGGGCGTATCGGCGGCGATGGTGAGTTGCGAACCCGGGGCGACATAACGCGACAGCTCGCGGGCGATGATCGGGCCGCGGCGGTTCCAGCCGAGCATCAGCGTGCGCTCCGCCTTTGTCTCGCGTGTCACTGGAGCCCGGATCGCCTCCTTGTCGATACGCATCTCGGCGGCGGCGCTTTTGATCGCGGCATCGTCTTCGGCGATGATGATGGCGCGCTCGCCGGGCAGGAAGATGCGGTTTGCCGGCGGGTTGAGATGGACCGCGCCCTCGTTGTCGCAGAAGCCGATCAGCGTCGAGCTCTCGTACATCATCACGGCGGCGCCGAAGCTTTTACCGGAGAGTTCGGGCTGCTCGAGCGTATAGATCTCGCAGCCTTCGAAATCGAGCAGTTCGGAATAGACGCCTGACAGTCCCGACTGGCGGCTGGAATGGGCGACAATGCGCGAGATCAGGTYGTCGGCAAGCACCAGTTGCAATTCCTTGCCGCCGACGATGCGCGCCACCTCGGCATTCCTGGTGTCGCGGATTTCGGCGGCGATCTGGTAGGGCTCCTTGCGGCGGCCGGGATCGTTGACGAGGGCGAGCACCGTCTTGATGACCTCGGAATCGGCATGGTCGCCTTCCGGTGACAGCACGATGATCGAGCGCGAGGTGTGCGGGTTGACGATGTTGATGTCGTAAAGATCAGTCGGATCGCCGCTGCGGCAGATGATACGGGTGTTCCTGAGATTTTCGATCTTGTCGGCAAGCTCGTCCTCCATCTCCACCTTGTCCTTGGCGGCCATGATGACAATGCGCGGACGGCGCCGGCTGGTGTTGGCGATGACGAGTTCGGAGATCACGTCGAAGATTGAGGGCGACCAGTTGAAGATGATCGTATGGTCGTTCTCGAGCACCTGCGAGCGGCCCTTGCGCAGGTCGTCCAGCTTTTCCTCAAGGCCGGAACTCAGCACGCCGATCAGGGCCGAGAAGACGAAGATGCCCGATATGGTGACGACAAGGGAGACGCCGCGGAAGGGCCAGCCGATATCGCCGCCCATCGTGCCGGCATCCATGGTGCGCATCAGCGATTCCCAGGCGCCCTCGACGAAGCTCAGATGCTCGCCGCCATCAGGCGCAATGCCAGTCAGCGCCAGCAGCAGGCCGGCAGCGATGATGACGACCAGCGATATCACCGCCAGCCAGCCGATCAGGGCGATCGGGCCGGCGGCCATGCTCTTGTCGAACTGGTAGCGCAGGCGCGCGCGCCAAGATGCCCGTCTCATTCTTGCCATCCCCTCGAATCGGCCAGCATCAGGCCGCGTCCACAGGCGATTCCAGAAATCGGAAGGGCGATCAACTGTATTGTCGGCAGGGCGGGCGAACCACCAAGGAAGGTTGTGGGAATGGCGCCGCGGCGGCTGCGGCGCGCTGTCACATGTCTGTAAAGGACCCCTAATAAGGGAGGGGTATCGAAATCGAGGATCCTTCCCATGAAAACGATCGTTTCCGCCGTAGCACTTGTCGCTGCGAGCCTCTTTGCCATTCCGGCTTCGGCCGCAAACCTCGTTCTCTACACCAGTCAGCCGAACGAAGACGCACAGGCGACGGTCGACGGCTTCATGGCCGCCAATCCCGATATCAAGGTCGACTGGGTGCGCGACGGAACGCCGAAGATCATGGCGAAGCTCCAGGCCGAGATCCAGGCCGGCAACCCGGTCGCCGACGTTCTCCTCATTGCCGACGTGGTGACGCTGGAGCGCCTCAAGGAAGATGGCAAGCTCCTGGCCTACAAGTCGCCGGAAGCCGCAGGATACGACGCCGCCCTCTATGACGCCGACGGCTATTACTACTCGACCAAGCTGATCACCACCGGCATCATGTACAACACCTCGGCCGCGATGAAGCCGACGAGCTGGAAGGACCTGACCAAGCCGGAAGCCAAGGGCCTCGTCACCATGCCGAGCCCGCTTGCCTCGGGTGCGGCCCTTATCCACGCCCAGACGCTTGCCGCCGTTCCCGGCCTCGGCTGGGACTTCTACAAGTCGCTTGCCGAAAACGGTGCGATCGCCGCCGGCGGCAACGGCGCCGTGCTGAAGTCGGTTGCCTCGGGCGAAAAGGCCTATGGCATAGTCGTCGATTACCTGCCGATCCGCGAGAAGGCCAAGGGCGCTCCGGTCGAGTTCGTCTTCCCGGGCGAAGGCGTTTCGGCCGTCACCGAGCCGGTCGGCATCCTCGCCAGCACCAAGAATGCCGATGCCGCCAGGAAGTTCGTCGATTACGTGCTCTCCGAAAAGGGTCAGGAAGGCTTCCTGAAGCTCGGCTACATCCCGGCCCGCAACGGCATGAAGCTGCCGGAAGGCTTCCCCGCGCGCGACACTATCAAGGTCCTGCCGATCAAGGCCGTGGAGGCGCTGAAGAACACCGACCAGGATCTCAAGACCTTCTCGGGCATATACGGCTCGAACTGATCCTTTCATGCACGGATACATCAAAACCGGAAACAGCCAGCCCGCCTGGCTGTTTCCTTTTGTCGTCATCATCGTCCTGATCCTCAGCGTGCTGCCGCTCGCCCGCCTTGCTATGGTCGGGATCGCGGCCTTTGCCGACGGCGGGGTGATGACGGTTCTCGGCGACGCCTCGCTCTGGTCGTCAACCTATTACACGGTCGTCACCGCCATTCTGGGCACAATCATCTCGCTCACCATCGGCTGCCTCTTTGCCTTCCTGCTGACGCTGACCGATATCCGCGCCAAGGGGGCGCTGAGCTTCTTCTTCGTGCTGCCGATGATGATCCCACCGCAGGTGACGGCGCTGGCCTGGGTGCAGATGTCCGGCCCCTCCAGCCCACTGTTGAAGGCGCTGCATATCGCCCCGCCGATGGGTTCGCCGCAGCCGCTCTATTCTGTCGGGGGCATCGCGCTGCTTTACGGCGTGCAGCATGCGCCGCTGGTCTACCTGGCGCTTCGGGCCGGGCTGATGACACTGCCCCGCGACGGCGTCGAGGCAGCACGGCTTTCCGGCGCTACCGGCCTGCGGGTGTTCCGCGACATCATCCTGCCCCTGTCGCTGCCCGGCATCATCGCGGGTGCGGCGATCTCCTTCGTCTCCTGCACCGGCAATTTCGGCATTCCCGCCATTCTCGGCATTCCTGCCTCGATCTTCACGTTGCCGACGTTGATCTTCACCAAGTTTTCCGCCTTCACCAACCGCACTTTCGGCGACGTCGCCGTTCTCTCGGCAATCATCGCCATCATCTCGATCGTCGGGCTGATGATCCAGGACCGGGCGCTGCGCGGCCGCGACTACCGTGTCATCGGGTTATCCGGGGCGAGTGCCGCCTTCGAGCTCGGCGCCTGGCGTTTCGTGTTCACGCCACTCGTCTGGACTATCCTGTTCTTCATGCTGGCCGCGCCCTTTTTCGCGCTGATCGCCGGCGCGCTGGTGCCGGCCTATGGCGTGCCGCTCACCTTCAAGACCATGTCACTGCATGCTTTTCAGGAGATCCTGTTCCGGCAGGCGGTGACGCGCACCGCCTTCATCAACTCGCTGTCACTTGCCGCCGCTACCGCGCTTTGTCTCCTCGTGGTGACAGTGCTTGCGGCCTATGCGCTGACGCGGCGCAGGGATCTGGCTTCCCGCATCGTCTCCAGCCTGATCGAAATACCCTATTCGCTGCCCGGCATCGTCATGGCTGTTTCCTTCATCCTGGTGTTCGCTGCACCGATCCCGATCCTGCACGTCTCGCTTTACGGCACGATCTGGATCATCCTGATCGCCTATTTCTCCTCGTTCTTCGCCGTCAGCCTGAAGCCGGTGGTCAGCGCTTTCCATCAGCTCGATCCGGCGCTGGAAGAGGCCGCACGGCTTTCCGGGGCTGGCTTCTTCCGCCGGCTTGCCGATATCATCGTGCCGCTGATTGCGCCGGCCGCTGGCGCCTCCGTTATCCTTGTCTTCCTGATTGCCTGCAACGAGCTGACGATCTCGGCGCTGCTCTGGTCTGCCGGCACGCAGACGCTCGGTGTTGCCATCTACAATCTCGACGACAGCGGCAGCTCCGACCTTGCCTCGGCGCTGTCGGTGCTCGTCGTGCTCATGGTCGTCGTGCTGATGCTGCTGCTCGAACTTCTGGCGAAACGACTGCCGAAAGGAGTGGTCCCATGGCGAGGCTGACCCTCAACCAGCTCGGCAAGGATTTTGGTACCGGGCGCGCCGCCGTCAGCGGTTTTTCGCTCGATGTGCGCGAGGGCGGCTTCCTGGCGTTGCTCGGGCCTTCCGGCTGCGGCAAGACGACGGTGCTGCGCATGATCGCCGGTTTCGAGACGCCCTCCGACGGCTCGATCCATCTCGGCGAGCGCCTGCTGGCCGATGCCGCGCAGTCGCTGCCGCCCGAAGGACGCAACATGGCGATGGTCTTCCAGTCCTATGCACTCTGGCCGCATATGAGCGTCGCCGACAATGTCGGTTATCCCCTCAAGGTGCGCGGCATCTCGGGCGAGGCCTACCGGGCGAAGGTGCGCGACGCGCTTTCCACCGTGCGGCTTGCCGATTATGCCGAGCGGCGCCCGGCCGATCTCTCCGGCGGTCAGCGCCAGCGCGTGGCGCTCGCCCGCTGCCTGGTGACATCGCCTGACGTGGTATTGCTCGACGAGCCGCTTGCCAATCTTGACCGGCACCTGAAACAGGAGATGGAAGAGACTTTTCGCGAGTTCCACCAGCGCTCGGGCGCAACGATGATTTATGTCACCCACGACCAGAGCGAAGCGATGGCGCTCGCGACTGACGTTGCCGTGATGTCGGAGGGCCGGCTGCTGCAGGTGGCGGCTCCCGCCGAGATCTATGCACGGCCGGAAGGGCGCATCGTTGGCGGGCTCATCGGGCGAGGGGCGATCGTGACGCTGCCGCGTCCCGCCGGCGATGGCAGGGCGCTCGACTGGCCTGCGCTGGAGCCGCTGTTTGCTGGTGCTGCCGCCGGGGCAGCCAGCGGCGACAGGGTGGACGTGCTCGTCCGGCCGGAGGATGTCATCGTCTCCGGCGAGAATATCGCCGCCGGCGAGGGGATTGCGGCGACGGTCGAATCCATTCTCTTCGAGGGCGAGCGATATGCGCTGAAGCTCATCCTCGCCGATAGTCAGGTACTGCGGGCCTATACCCGTTTTCCCGTCCGGACGGGTGACGGCCTCAGGCTATCGGTGCGCTCGGCATGGCGGCTTTGAGACGCCGCACTCAGCCAGAATCATTCCCTGCCGGAACATTGCCAGCGGATGACGCGGCAGCTGCCGGTTTGTTTTCTACAGCTGCGGATTGCCTGGCGCTGGGCCTCACGATTGTCGTAACCCCAGCCGGAGCCCCAGCCGCCGCGATGGCCGACGGCCAGCGCGCCGCAGCCATTGCGGAACCAGATGGCGATGCGACAGTCGTTTGCGCTGCTGTCGCAATTGCGCCGGGCAGCGGTTTCGGCGTCGCCGCGATTGTCATAAGCATAGGACCAGCCGATAGCGCTGGTCGACGGCGAATAGGCGATGGCGCCGTAGGTGTCGGCAAGGGCCGAGCCGGCGAGGGACGTCAGAACCGCAAGCGATGCAAGAACCCGCTTCATGAAATGCCCTTGCGCCGGAACGGCGATTGTCCTCTGCGAAGAACTATTCGAGGCTTGCGGCGGAATGTCTGCGGCCGAAGTCACAGGTAATCGCGTCCGGGGCTGTAAGAGGGGTGGTTGTCCGCATATTTCTTGGCTCCGCCATCTTTTCCTGCGGCTTCTGCTGGTTAAGGTACTCCCCGCAACCGGATCCTTCCCATGTCGCTTCGCCTCGCCACCTTCAATGTCGAAAATCTCCTGACCCGTTTCGATTTCACCGGCTTCCGCAATCAACTGCGCCAGGACCGCGTCATCAAGCTTTTCCAGGTGTCGAGCGAGGGCGTCTACCAGCAGCTCGAGCAGGCCCGCGTCATCGCGGCGACCGACGACACCAGGCAGATGACCGCGCTCGCAATCGCCGACGCGGATGCCGATATCCTCTGCCTGCAGGAAATCGACAACATGGCTGCCCTTCAGGCCTTCGAATACGGCTATCTCTTCCGCATGGTCGGAAACGGTTACCGGCAGAAATACCTGGTCGAGGGCAATGACAGCCGCGGCATCGATGTTGCTGTCCTGATGCGCGAAGAAACGCGCGACGGCCAGAAAATCGAGCTCAGGGACATCAAAAGCCATGCGATGACGACCTATCGTGATCTCGATCTCTTCGACGAAGAGCTGGCGCTCACCAACCGCATCGACGACAAGATCTTCAAGCGCGATTGTCTGGAGCTCGATCTTCTGATCGGCGGCCGGCCTTTTTCGCTCTACGTCGTACATTTCAAGTCCATGGGCAATCCGCGCGACGGGCTGGACGGGCGGCAATCGACCATGCCGATCCGCCGCGCCGAGGCGCGCGCCGTTCGCCGCATCATCGAGGATCGCTTCGGGGCGGATCAAGCCGGCACGAAGAGCTTCGCTATCTGTGGCGACATGAATGATTATCAGGAGCGCGTCGATGTCATCGGCCGCCGCGGCGCCGGCTATCGTTTCGAGCATCAGGATGAGGCCGAAAGCGCACTCGACGTTTTCAGCCGCGATGGCTTTGCCGAAAATGTGGTGCGCCGCCGCGCAGTCCTCGACCGCTGGACGCTCTATCACGCGCGCGGGCCGCAGGAGCAGTGGCTCTGCCAGCTCGATTATCTCTGGCTTTCGCCAGCACTCGCCGCCCACAATGTCGGCCGCCTGCCGGAAATCATCCGCAGCGGCCAGCCTTACCGCACCATCTTCCCGCCGGGGCAGGAGGTGGAGCGTTATCCGCGCACCGGCTGGGACAGGCCGAAGGCGTCCGATCACTGCCCCGTCGTCATGACACTGGATCTCCCATGAATGCGAATTTGAACGCGAATTTCACAAACAGCAATTTTTCTCACGATTTCGCCGGCTGGCCGCCGGAGGCCACGGTCTTCCCGATTGCCGGCGTGGATCTGCGCATCCTGCCCGGTCCCCATCCTTTGGTCATCGCCGAAGAACCGGCGATCCGGGAGAACTGGGCCAGAGAGACTGCCGCCAATCCGGCGCTGTTCGACGGGCGCATGGTGTTCCAGCGGCTGGTATCACTCAGTGACGACGGGATTGCAGGCGAGGGCCACGTCATTCCCTTTTCCGCCTTCATGTGGTGGCGCCGCCAGCCGCAGCGCCAGGGCGGCCTCCATCTCTTCGCCTATCCCGTGCTCGAAACCTCCGACGGTGCGCTTGTGGCGATCCGCATGGGCGCGCATACAGCCAATCCCGGCCAGGTCTATTTCGCGGCCGGCTCGCTGGAGCCCGAGGATGTCGTCGACGGACGCTGTGACATCGAGGCAAACATGCGCCGCGAAGTCCAGGAGGAGACCGGGCTCGATCTTGCCGAATCCGTGGCGGGGCAGGGGCTGTTCGCCACCCATAACAAGCGCACGGTAACGCTGCTGCGGCTCTACCGCTTCGAGATGACGGCTGACGAGATGATCGCGCGGATCGAGAGCCACATGCTCGTCGCCGAGGACCAGGAGATCGCGGGCGCCGTGGCGATCCGCTCGGCCGATCCTTCGGCCCATCCCTATAACATCGCCATGCTGCCCGTGATCGACTGGTATTTTGGCAAGGCCGAGCGGAGTTGATGTATGCCGCCTAAAACCGTGTAGCGTTTCGGGATAACGGCATCCATCACCCAAAGATCGAAAGCGCGTCATGTGAATCCGGTTGGCATGACGCGTTTTAGCGCCTTGCACTCGCTCGCCCGGTCGGGCAGGTTGGCGGCGCGATGACGATTCAAGGAGGCTGATGTGGCGCGAAGCTACAGCGTCTATGACGTGTTCACCGATCGAAAGCTTGCGGGCAACCCGCTGGCGGTGATCTTCGACGGAGGCAATCTCAGCGACGAGGCGATGCAGGCGATCACCCGGGAGATCAATCTCTCGGAGACGGTCTTCGTGCAGCCTTCGGCCAACCCCGCCTATGCGGCGCGTCTGAGGATATTCACGCCGGGGCGCGAGCTGCCGTTTGCCGGCCATCCGACGGTCGGCACGGCGGTGGCGCTGGCCGAACGGGCGCATGGTGCTGCGACGCGCGATCTCGTCACGGTGCTCGAGGAAAATGTCGGGCCGGTGCGTTGCGCGGTGCGGCTGAGAGAGGGTGAGGCGAGCTTTGCCGAATTCGACCTGCCGCGCAAATCGCAGCCGGCCATCATGCCGCTCGAGAAGCTCGGCATCGCCGATGCGCTGTCGCTGAAGGTGACCGAGATCGGCTTCGAAAATCACGTCCCGTCGGTCTGGAGCGCCGGCGTTCCCTTCCTGCTCATTCCGGTGCACGATGTTGGAGCCACGCAGCGGGTGGAATTCGATCCGCAGCTCTGGGAAAAGATCGTGCCCTTCGTCGATGGCGCGCTTGCCTCGGCCTATGTCTATTGCCGCGGCGGCGTCAACCACGTGGCAAAGTTTCACGCGCGCATGTTCGCAAGCGGCATGGGCATCGTCGAAGATCCGGCCACCGGCGCGGCGGCGGCCGCACTCTCCGGCGCCATCCATCATTTCGACCGGCTGACGGACGGGCATCACCCGATCATGATCGAGCAGGGCGTCGAGATGGGCCGGCCGTCCTTCATTCACCTGCATATCGATGTCGACGGCGGGGCGATCTCCAACGCGCGGATCGGCGGCCAGGCGGTGCGGCTGGCCAGCGGCACGCTCGACCTTTGATTTCACTGGAGCGCCGCGCGTCCGATAGAACGCGCTAAGGACGCTCTATCACTTTGAATCGGCGCATAATCCTCTCCAAAAATCGATTCCGATTTTCGGGGTTCTGCGTTGCATTTCAGCCATGCCGAAAAATCTTCGCGATTAACCAAAGAAATTTCGCCTATGCGCTGGACAAGCCTGCCGATCCTGTTTATACGCCCCGTCACACCGCGCAGCCAAGCGCGAACGGGTGATTAGCTCAGTTGGTAGAGCAGCTGACTCTTAATCAGCGGGTCGTAGGTTCGAGCCCTACATCACCCACCAAATCTCTTGAAAAGATTGATGTATTTGAACTCAGGCCGGATTTTCCGGCCTGCTGGAAGCAGGCGGCATTGCTAGCCTTGCCCAAAGGACTGGTCGCAGTGATCTGCGCGCGCTAGTTTCCCTCACACACACTGGGAGGGTCCCATGAGAAGCGTCATTCTAGTCGTTGCCTTGTCTCTGCCGCTACCGGCCTTTGGCGCAGGCGTCATGAACGTCAAAGCGAGCGAGCATAGCTGCAGCGAGCTTACGCAGATCATTCGCCAGAACAAAAAGGTCTTTGTTCGCGTCGGTTTCGGCGGCCGCAGTTTCCGTTATCCACCTGCCCAGTGCAGCATGGGTGATAAGCGCACCACGACTAGTTTGCGCGATGCGGGGGGAAAGCAGTGCATCCTTGATTATTCCTGCGTCTTCGACCCCGCGTCGCCCTATAACTTTCCCTAGAACAGGATGTCGTCCGAAAACCGCTCAACACTTTTCGGCATCATGCTCTGGACGCTTCCGTTGAGAGAGGGAGCGAGCGGGAAGTGCGGGCGGCGGTCAACTTCAGACGGCGCCAACCGAGGTTACCTCAATCGCTGCCGCTCAGTTTCATGCCGGCGAGCCAGAGAGCTGCGACGATGAAAAACGACAGTGCCGCCATCATTGCTATCGGCGGTGTGTATTCCTGGAAGGAATGCGAGGCGTTCAGTCTGAGGACGTAAATAATCACAACCGCAAGTTTGATCGAGATCAGGAGGGCCAGGGTCGCGTTTTTGGTGTAACGCCTGATTTTCGGCCAATCGAAGCTTCTGGCGGGTGACGCATGGACCTTCTGTGTCGGAACGGTTCTTGTCCGCTCCGGCTCCGGCAATGCAAGGTGTCTGCGCCCAAACGTCGGTTTCATCGCCGGCAGCGTAGACCAAATATCTTAATGGATCGGGACGTTGCGATGCCCTCGCTGAAGCAGTAGCGAAGGAGTGCCTCGCCCATCTGGACTTCGCTGCCTTCGAAGAGCCCGTGCGAAGCTGATTTCTGAAGGGTGCCCGGAGAGTGCGGCTGTGCTCAGGCGTACAGTTCGGAGGGTTTCTGGACTGGCAGCATGGAGTGCGATGCCCTAACTTCGCTCTCTCACATTCAGGAGTTTCCATGAAAAGCGTTGTTCTGGCCGTCGCACTATTGTTTCCGTCCGTCGCTCTTGCCGTCGAGGCGGTGGAGGTCAATGCCAGGGATCACAGTTGCGAAGAGCTTGCGCAGATCATCCGCAAGGACAAGGCGGTTTTTGTGCGGATGGGCTTTGGCGGCCGCAGCTTCCGTTATCCGCCGGCCAGGTGTAATCTCGGCGACAAGTACGACACCGCAAGGGTGAGGGATGGCAATGGCAAGCTTTGCCTGCTCGACTACGAGTGCGTGTACGATCCGCAGTCCTTCTATAACAGGATTCCCAAATAATATCGGATTCAGGCGTTGCCAGTACGAAGCGATGACCTTGAATTTCTTCGATCATGCCGCCAGCTTGAATGCCTGTTCGGGATAGATGACGAGGTCAAGAAAAAAGGCCGGGCGAAACTCGCACCGACCTTCCTCGATCAGTCTCGATAACGGCTGCCAGTACCTCCGTGGTCAGCCGTCAGAGACAGATTTAGTATCCCTTAAGTAGGGTTTTCTTAAAAAACTTCAAGAACTCGCGGCTGGAAGGAAGCCGGCACTGGGCCGGCTTCTTCTGGCCGAGCAGCGATTACTGCTGTGCCGGGGCAGCCGGCGGAGTGGCCGGTGCTGGTGCCGGTGCGGGCGTAGCGCTGTTGTCGGTCGGAGCGATCGGCTTGGCCGGCGCCGGCTCGGATTGGGTCGTGGAAGCTGTCGTGTCCGGGGATGTGCCGGGGGTGCTCCACTGCGAATAGGCGAATGCAGCGACAGCGATCACGGCCAATGCAGCGGCCCAGACAACCCACGTATTATTGCTGCGCGCGCTCGGCGTGGTGCGCAGATCCAGATTTGGGTTCAGCGGGCGGTTCGGGTCGTTGGCATTATTGGGGTCGTACGTCATGGTACTTTCTCCTCTTTCGGTGAGAGAAGAATGCCGAAGTGGGCATTTTGTTCCGTTCTGGGCCGAAGCGCTTGTGCTGATTGGGTTTTCGTACTCTTCATTCCCGCTCGTTAGTGGCGCTCCGTGCATTCGTGGCTTTGCCGCTCACCTCTCATCTGCCTGCCGGCTCGCCTGGAGGCGACCGACAGAGACCCGGTGGAAGAGCTGCCGGCTGATCGGGTGCCGCGGTGGATGGCAGGCCGCTGCCGCGGACGGCAAGCCGCCATGGCGTAATGCGCTTGACACGACGGGGTCTGTTTGCGCATGGTTTGGCCATGGGGTCGCGATCACCCCACGAGGCGTCATGCTGAAGAATCGCGTCCAGTAAAACCGATCAACGGAGGGACGCGTCATGCCGTCATTTCTAGAAATCTCACCTGAAAAGCTCAGCCGCCTCATCGGGACACCTGGGGCTCCCGTCATTATCGACGTGCGCACGGAGGAGGACTTCGCGCTCGATCCACGCCTGGTGCCGGGCTCGATCCGGCGCGCCCATGCCGATGTCGCGTCCTGGGTTGGCGGCGTCGATGCCGAAGCCGTCGTCGTGGTATGCCAGAGAGGCGGCAAGCTCAGTCATGGTGTTGCCGCCTATCTCCGCCATGCCGGGATCGACGCGGAAAGCCTCGAAGGTGGCTTCGAGGCGTGGATCGCGGGCGGACCGGCCGTGCCCGATGCAAAGCTGCCGCAACGCGACGCTGAAGAGCGCACCGTCTGGGTGACGCGCGCGCGGCCGAAGATCGATCGTATCGCCTGTCCCTGGCTGATCCGGCGCTTCGTCGATCCGAACGCCGTGTTCCTGTTCGTGCCAACGCCCGAGGTTTTGGCCGTCGGCGAGCGTTTCGGGGCGACGCCCTTCGATATCGAGGATGTGTTCTGGAGCCATCGCGACGAGCTCTGTACCTTCGACGTGATGATCGAGGAGTTCGGGCTGGCTTCGGAACCGCTTCTGCGCCTGGCGCGGATCGTCAGGGCGGCGGATACCGCAAGGCTCGACCTCGCGCCTGAGGCGGCGGGCCTGCTTGCGGCATCGCTCGGCCTCTCCAGGATGTATTCCGACGATCTGGAGCAACTCGAGGCCGGGATGCTTCTTTACGACGCCTTCTTCCGCTGGTGCCGCGATGCGACCGAGGAAACCCACAATTGGCCGGCGCCGAAGAAGAGGGCATGAGATGGTCGAGATGACGGATCATGCGCCCGGCGGCAAAACGGCGGAGGAGGACGCGGGAGAGGAGCATCATCACGGCGTCTCGTTTGGCGAGGCCTTCAAGGTGTGGCTGCGCGTCGCCGCCCTGAGTTTCGGCGGCCCCGCCGGCCAGATTGCCGTGATGCACCGGATCATCGTCGACGAGAAGCGATGGATCGGTGAGCACCGTTTTCTGCATGCGCTGAACTATTGCATGCTGCTTCCCGGACCCGAGGCGCAGCAGCTCGCCATCTATATCGGCTGGCTGATGCACCGTACAGTGGGCGGTCTCGTCGCCGGCCTGCTATTCGTGTTGCCGGGCTTCCTATCGATCCTCTGTCTCAGCTATATCTACGCCGCCTATGGCAACGTCGGCATCGTCGCCGGCCTGTTCTTCGGGCTGAAGGCCGCGGTGCTCGCCGTCGTCGTGCAGGCCGTCATCCGCATCGGCGGCCGCGCGCTCAAGAATCGCGTCATGGTCGGTATCGCTGCCGCGGCCTTCGTCGCCATCTTCTTTCTGCATGTCCCGTTCCCGCTGATCGTGCTTACCGCCGGCATTGCGGGCTTCCTCGGCGGCAGGTTCGGGCTTGCCGCCTTCCGGACGGGCGGCGGCCACAAGGCCGGAAGCGGCGCGACACTGTCGGACGCCGAGTCGGCGCTCGGCGAGGGCATACCGACGCATGCGCGCCCGAATCTTGCGTGGTCGCTGCGCATCTCCGCCGTGCTGCTTGCCCTCTGGCTCGCTCCGCTCGCGGCGCTTTACACAACCTTCGGTGCTGACAACGTCTTTACCGAGATTGGCCTGTTCTTCAGCAAGATGGCGGTCGTCACCTTCGGCGGGGCCTATGCCGTGCTTGCCTATGTCGCGCAGGAGGCCGTGCAGCATTTCGGCTGGCTGAAACCCGGCGAGATGCTGGATGGTCTCGGCATGGCCGAGACGACGCCGGGGCCGTTGATCATGGTCGTCCAGTTCGTCGGCTTCATGGGCGTTTACCGCGATCCGGGAGCGCTGAACCCGATGCTTGCTGCAACCCTTGCGGCGATACTGACGAGCTGGGTCACCTTCGTGCCCTGTTTCCTCTGGATCTTCCTCGGTGCGCCGTTCATCGAAAAACTGCGCGGCAACATCGCGCTCGCCGGCGCGATGTCGGCCATAACAGCGGCGGTGGTCGGGGTCATCCTCAACCTCGCGATCTGGTTTGCCTTGCACACGCTGTTTGCCGAGGTTGCGACCGTCCACCTCGGCGGCTTGCGGCTCGATATTCCCGTGCTGCAATCGGCCGTGCCGGCGGCAATGGCGCTGTCTGCCGCCGCCGCCGTCGCGATCTTCCGCTTCAAGGCTTCCGTGATCGCGACGCTGCTGGCCTGCGCGGCCGCAGGGATGCTCTGGACGCTGGTGGTCGGCTAGGCTTCCGCCCCATCCGCGGGAATGCGCGTTGCGAGCATCTTGTCGATACGCATGCCATCCATGTCGAGCACTTCGAAGCGCCAGTTGTCGAAGACGAAGGTTTCACCGGCTTCGGGGATGTGCTGGAGCTGATGCAGCGCAAACCCCGCCAGCGTATGGAAATCAGCATCCGGACGATCGCGCAGGCCCAGCCGTTCGAAGGCGTCGAAGGCCGGCATCATCGCATCGATCAAGAGCGACCCGTCTTCCCTGACGACGATGTCGGGCTCTTCGTTGGATCCCGGCAGGTCGCCGGCGATGGCTTCGAGCAGGTCGGTCTGGGTGACGATGCCTTCGAGGCTGCCATATTCGTCGATGACGATGGCGAGGCGAACGGGTGAGGCCTTGAAGCTGTCGAGCACGCGGACGACCGAGGTGCCCTCATGCAGCACCAGCGGCTGCTTGATCACCTCCATCGGCCGGACCTTGCCGCCGTCGAGAACCTGATCGAGAAGGTCCTTCTTCAACACCATGCCGATCGGCTCGTCGATCGAGCCGCGGGCGACCAGCAATTGTTCGTGGCTGCATTCGCGGATGGTCTTCAGGATCTCGGCCTCGCTGTCGTCGGCGTCGAACCATTCGATATCGAGACGCGGCGTCATGATGTCGGAGATTGGCCTGTCGCCGATGTTGAACACCCGTTCGACGAGCTGCTGCTGCACCTGGTTGAGAAGGCCGGCCTCCTGGCTCTCGGCAACCAGCAGCTTGAGCTCCTGCGGTGAATGGAACGACGATTCCCCGGTTCCGGCGCGAAGACCCACACCCCGCAGCACCATGTTGCCCATGCCGTTCAGAACAAAGATCGCCGGCTTAAACAGCACCAGGAACAGACCGAGCGGACGCACAACGGCAAGCGAAGTGGCCTCGCTGCGTTGAAGCGCCAGGCTCTTCGGCGCGAGCTCGCCGAGCACGATATGAAGTGCTGTGATGATGACGAAGGCGATGACGACGGCAACAGTATGCGCGCCCGCCGTCGCCCATTGCCCAGGCAGCCATGATAACAGCGGCTCGATCAGGTGGGCAAGCGCCGGTTCGCCAACCCAGCCGAGGGCGAGCGACGAGATGGTGATGCCGAGCTGGGTGGCTGCAAGGTTGGAGTCGAGATTGTCAACGGCGCGCTGAAGTGCTGAGGCGTTCATGCGGCCTGCCGCAGCGAGTTCGGCGACGCGGCTACGCCTGACCGACACCAGGGCGAATTCGGCGGCAACGAAGAAGCCATTGGCGGCGACGAGAAGAAACACGGCTAGTATCCCGATATAGTCGGAGAGCCCGCCGGCGGAATCGGACATGTTTTCCCTGCCTTCGAATTGATAGGAATCCGAAACTACACGCTCGCACACTGGTGGCAAGGCGTTCCGGCCAGTCTCGCGGCGAGAGATGCCGACGCCAGCTGCCGTGATCGAAATACTGCGTTGGTTTGCGGATGACCGCAAATGCATGGCAACCGCATGACCGGGATCATGGTGCGGTTCGCCGATGTGAAGCCTAAAACTCGTGGCGAACCGCATGACCGGCGTCGCGCCATTCACCGCTTGGGTGCTTCGAAGAGCTCGATCGGGTTTCCGGCCGGATCGTCGAGCAGGATTTGCTTGCCGCCTATGCCCTGCACGATCTCGTTGCGGAAACGCGCACCGGCCTGACGCAGCGCGGCGACGTCTGCTTCCAAGTCCTTGACCTCGATCTGGATGCGATTCCAACCGCCGGGCTCCGGCTTTCTCCCATCTGGCATTGCTTGAGATGCTCCGCCGGGTCCCGTCATGCCGCTGACGAACAGACGAAATCCGTCCTTGGTCAGGATGGCGAAACTCGGCGCGGGACGAAGTGCGACGGAGAAGCCGAGATGTCTCGTGTAGAATTCCACTGCGGCGTCGACGTCGTCGACGATGTAGCGCATGCTGATACCAGGCATGTTTTCCTCCATTGTGGTCTTCGTTGTCTTGATCTGGATGCGTTGCTTCGAAACTCGATTATGCGCCCGTTTCAAGTTTTTTATGCATCTCGTTATGCCAAATCGCTGAGCACCTTTGGGCGAGACTTGATCGAATCGAGAGCATGCCGCCTACCGCCAGCAGCAGGACAACCCTCCACGCCCGCGCCTTCTAGGCGATGAGCAGCAAAGGCCGAAGGGCTTCAGAGGACGAAGCCAGCCGGCCGCGCCAAAACCTCGATCACCGTGTATAAGCTTAATCTAAAATATAAGCTTCGACCCGTAGCTATTGGATTTCATTACAAAAGTTTAATTTTTATTTCAGTTTCAGTTCATCTTTTCGACCCTAGTTTGCTCTCGTGCCCAACACGAGGAACCCCACATGAAAAAGATTTTTGCAGCTCTTCTTTCCGCCTCCTTCCTTCTGTCCCCGATGGTTGTTTCCCAGGCCAGCGCCGACGATCATCGCCGTCCCCACGTCGTCGTGCAGAAGAAGGTGGTCGTCCGGTCGCACTGGAAAAAGGGATACCGCGTCAATGCCAGCGAACGTCGCCGGTTCTCCGATGTCAACGACTACCGCCGCTACCGGCTGGCGCCTCCGCCCCGCGGTTATCGCTGGGTGCGGGCCGATAACGACTACCTGCTGATCGGCGTTACCAGCGGCATCGTCTCCAGCGTTATTGCCGGTCGCTGACCGGCAGATGAACGAGAAGAGGGCGGCTTCGACCGCCCTTTTCGTTTGCCGCAGGTGAATCTCTCGTCAGGAGGGCTTCCTGAAGGGAACGATGCGCTCGGCGAGGCTTCGGAACAGGCCGCCGGATCGTCGCTGCCGATCGGGCCGTTCGCCTGTTGCCTCGACGGTTTCGGGACGAAGCCCTTCGATCGGCGGTAGCGGCTCGCATTCGGTGCAGACGCAGAGATAACGTTTGATTGTCTTCGCCTTCATGCCGCTTGCCTGTTCCAGTTGGCGAAAGGATCGGGCAGGTCGCGCCAGCGCTCGGGCACGAAGGCATCTGTCCTGATAAGACAGGCGTCGAGTTCCTTCCTGATCCAGGCTTCGTCCATCGGATCGGCACCGATGAAGACGATTTCCTGGCGGCGGTCGCCCCAGACGGGGTCGAGATAGGGGCCGATGGCGCGCATGAAGGCCGGTTCCTCCGGCCATTGTTCGCGCGGCACGGCCGCCCACCAGAGGCCCATCTTGCCGGTGCGCACGATCGCGCCCGCCTGGCTGATCTCGCCGACATGGTGCGGGCGCGTCGCCAGCCAGAAGAAGCCCTTGGCGCGCACGACGCCCGGCCATGCGCTGTCGAGGAAGGCCTGCAGCTTTGCCGGATGGAAGGGCCGCTTCTCGCGATAGACGAAGGAGCGGATGCCGTATTCCTCGGTCTCCGGCACGTGGTCGCGGAAGCCGTGCAGTTCCTTGTACCAGAGCGGATGGGTCTCGGCCCTGTCTATATCGAAGCGGCCGGTGCCGAGCACGTCTTTCAGGGCGACCTTGCCGAAATCCACCTCGATCAGCCGTGCATCCGGGTTGAGGCCGGTAATGATCTTGCGCGCGGCGTCGCGCTCCTCCTTGGCTGCCGTGCCGATCTTGTTCAGCACCACGACATCGGCGAATTCGATCTGCTCGACCAGCAGGTGGACGATGGTTCTGTTGTCGCCGTCGCCTGCCGTTTCACCGCGGTCGGCGAGGAAATCGGCCGAGGCATAATCGGCAAGCAGATTGGCGGCGTCGACGACGGTCACCATCGTATCCAGCCTTGCCACATCCGAGAGGCTTTGCCCGTTCTCATCGCGGAATTCGAAGGTGGTGGCGACGGGCAGGGGCTCGGCGATGCCTGTGGATTCGATCAGGAGGTAATCGAAGCGGCCCTGATCGGCGAGCTGGCGCACCTCCTTCAGCAGATCGTCGCGCAGCGTGCAGCAGATGCAGCCATTGGTCATCTCGACAAGCTGCTCCTCGGTGCGGGAGAGGTTGGCGCCGCCGTCGCGCACCAGGGCGGCATCGATATTCACCTCGCTCATGTCGTTGACGATGACCGCGACTTGTAAGCCTTCGCGATTGGTCAGCACATGGTTGAGCAGCGTCGTCTTGCCGGCACCGAGGAAGCCTGAAAGGACCGTGACGGGAAGTCTGTTGTCCATAGGAACCTCATAAGATCTTATTTAATGTTATATCAGTACGTGCAGTGTGTCGAAAAAAGGCGGAATGGGGTTGTCCGCCTCTTTCCGCCTCAGCTCTCTCCGGAGCGTCGCGTGTCCGGCAGGACACGCAGAGCCGCGGATGAGTGTCATGCGCTGGAGAGGCAGTCCTTCATGCTGTTGGCGATGCCGCGCATAAGGGTGAAGTAGAGATCGGGGCCGGCCTTCAGTGTTGCCGCTTCGGGATCGAGTACGCCTGACTTGGCGCTTGTGCCTTCGATGACGACGTTGACGAGGCGCGGCTCGAACTGCGGTTCGGCAAAGACGCAGGTGGCGCCGAGTTCGCCGACCTTGCGGTGGATTTCCGAAACACGCTCGGCGCCGGGAATAGTTTCCGGGCTGACGGTGATCGAGCCGGCGACGCGGATGCCGTAGCGGTGCTCGAAATACTGATAGGCGTCGTGGAAGACGATGAAGGGCTTGCCCTTGACGGGAGCGACGATACCCTTGAGCTCGGTGTCGAGCGCATCGAGCCGGTCATCCAGCGCCCTGGCGTTGCCCTGATAGGTCAGTGCATTGGCAGGATCGGCGGCGACCAGTGTCGTGGTGATCATGGCCGCCATGGCCTTGGCGTTCATCGGGTCGAGCCAGAGATGCGTGTCGAATGTGCCGTGGTCGTGGTCAGCTTCGGCGCCATGCGTGGCTTCGGCGTGATCGTGTTCGTGCTCTGGGGTGGCGGAAGCACTGTCGTGCTCGTCGCCGTCATCATGCGGTTCGAAGGCGCCGCCTTCGCGGAAGGGCAGCTTGACGAGGCCGGGAGCATTGTCGAGTTCGGCGATGCTGGCATCCCGACCGAGCGCCTGCAGCGGTTTTTCGAGAAAGGCCTCGAGGCCCGGGCCGACCCAGAAAATCACCTTGGCGTTCTGCAAAGCGCGGGCATTCGATGGCTTCAGATTGTAGGTATGCGGGGAGGCGGCGCCATCGACGATCAACTCGGGTTCGCCGACACCCTGCATGATCGCCGACACCAGCGAATGGATCGGTTTGATCGAGGTGACGACGACAGGCGCGTCGGCTGCTCGCATAGTGCCGGCGAAGAGAAGGGCGGGGATCGCCAAGACCGGGATTGCGAGGGCCGGCATTCTGAGGGCCAGGATTTTAAGGGCAGGCCCCTTCGCACGTTTCATCAGCATGCTCCGCTTGAATTGCAATTGTTATGTTATTACATCAATTGCGTTATGCTATAACGTGTGCAATAGCAGGACGCAACAGCACTTTCGGAAAATTTGATGCTCTCTCCCGCAAATACTCCCGCTGGTATCAGGGCCGAACCGCTGGTTTCGCTTGAAGATGTCGGCATCCTGCGCAATGGCCGCTGGCTGGTGCGCGGCATCGATTTTTCCGTTTCGCGCGGCGAGATCGTCACGCTGATCGGGCCGAACGGCTCGGGCAAGTCGACCAGTGCCAAGGCGGCGATCGGCGTGCTGAAGCCGGACGAGGGCAGGGTGGAGCGCAAGCCCGGCCTCAAGGTCGGCTATGTCCCGCAGAAGCTTTCGATCGATTGGACGCTGCCGCTTTCGGTGCGCCGGCTGATGACGCTGACCGGGCCACTGCCGGAGCGCGACATGCTTGCGGCACTCGATGCGGCCGGCATGGCGCATATGCTCGATGCGGAGGTGCAGCACCTTTCCGGCGGCGAATTCCAGCGGGCGCTGATGGCGCGCGCCATTGCCCGCAAGCCGGATCTGCTGGTGCTGGACGAGCCGGTGCAGGGGGTGGATTTCGCTGGCGAGATCGCGCTCTACGACCTCATCAAGTCGATCCGCAACGCCACCGGCTGCGGCATCCTGCTGATCTCGCACGATCTCCACGTCGTCATGGCCGAGACCGACACGGTCATCTGCCTGAACGGCCATGTCTGCTGCCGCGGCACGCCTGAGTCCGTCAGCCGCAGCCCGGAATATGTGCGCCTGTTCGGCAGCCGGGCGGCGCAGACGCTCGCGGTGTACAGCCATCACCACGACCATACGCATCTGCCGGACGGTCGCGTGCAGCATGCTGACGGCACGGTGACCGATCATTGCCATCCGGACGACGGCCATCATGCGCATGACCATAGTCATGATCACGATCATGCCGAGCATGACCATCCGCATGTGCATGCGGAGGGAGAGCGCCATGCTTGACGATTTCTTCGTGCGCGCCATCCTTGCCGGCGTCGGCCTGGCGCTGACGACGGGGCCGCTCGGCTGCTTCATCATCTGGCGGCGCATGGCCTATTTCGGCGATACGATCGCCCATTCGGCGCTGCTCGGTGTGGCGCTGTCGCTGCTCTTCGAACTTAACCTGACGCTTGCCGTCTTTGCCGTCGCCGCCCTCGTGTCGATCCTGCTGCTCTTCCTGCAGAAGCGCCAGGCGCTGTCGGCCGATGCGCTGCTCGGCATCCTCTCGCATGCCACACTGGCGATCGGCCTCGTCATGGTCGCCTTCATGAGCTGGGTGCGGATCGATCTCATCGCTTTCCTGTTCGGCGATATCCTCGCCGTCTCCACCACTGACATCGCGCTGATCTGGGGCGGCGGGCTGTTCGTGCTCGCGGCAATCGCCTGGCTCTGGCGGCCGCTGCTCGCGGCCACCGTCAATGCCGAACTGGCCGAAGCCGAGGGGCTGAAGCCGGAGCGGGCGCGGCTGTTCTTCATGCTGCTGATGGCCGTCGTCATCGCCATCGCCATGAAGATTGTCGGCATCATGCTGATCACCTCGCTGCTGATCATTCCGGCGGCCGCGGCGCGGCGCTTCTCGTCGACGCCCGAGATCATGGCGGTGCTCGCCTCGCTGATCGGGGCTATCGCCGTCATCGGCGGGCTGTTCGGCTCGCTCACCTATGACACGCCCTCCGGCCCCTCGATCGTGGTTGCAGCGCTGATCCTCTTCATGCTCAGCCTGCTTCCCGTCAGGCGCCACCGCGCGGTCATGCAAGGATAAGGCTCATGACGACACCGCAATTGACCAAGAACCAGTCGCTGGTCTTCGACGTGCTCGAAAAGGCCGAAGGGCCGCTCAGCGCCTACACCATCCTCGACAAGCTGCGCGACCACGGTTTTCGTGCGCCTCTACAGGTCTACCGGGCGCTGGAGAAGCTGCTCGAATACGGCGTCGTGCACCGGCTGGAAAGCATCAACTCCTTCGTCGCCTGCGCCCATCCCGGCGATGACTGCCACAGCCACGGTATCGTCGCCTTCGCCATCTGCGAAAGCTGCGGCCAGGTGATGGAATTCCACGACCACGAGGTCGACCACCGGCTGATGGAATGGGTGCGGGGCCAGAAGTTCAAGCCCGAGAAGACGACGATCGAGATCCGTGGGTTGTGTGAGGCCTGCGCGGCGTAAGCTTCGCTCGCATTCGCTAGACAATCGCCTCGCGCTCACCGAAAGGCGTGTCGTCATCGGATTTGCGGGTGTCGATCCAATCGTGGGCATGATCTGCCGCGGAAGGCTCGATGGCCAAGGACATTATTGCCTGACGGGCTATTGTGATGGCCGAGCCCGCCGGGTCATCCCGCCAGGCTCGCTCCTGCGTCTGGCCTTCCCGACGGCACTTTCAAAAAAGGTGAGGCCGGAGACCGGCCTCACCCTTCACGTTTTTTCGCTGATCGGCTTAGCCTTCGTGCGAACCGTCGTTGCCACCCTTGCCTGGGCCGTCATTGCCGCCCTTGCCCGGGCCGTCATTGCCGCCCTTGCTTGGGCCGTCATTGCCGCCCTTGCCCGGACCGTCATTGCCTCCCTTGCCGGGACCGTCATTGCCACCCTTGCCTGGGCCGTCATTGCCGCCCTTGCCGGAACCGTCATTGCCACCCTTGCCAGGACCGTCATTGCCGCCCTTGCCGGGACCGTCGTTGCCGCCCTTGCCGGGACCGTCGTTGCCGCCCTTGCCGGGGCCGTCATTGCCGCCCTTGCCGGGGCCGTCGTTGCCGCCCTTGCCGGGACCGTCGTTGCCGCCCTTGCCGGGGCCGTCATTGCCGCCCTTGCCGGGACCATCGTTGCCGCCCTTGCCGGGACCRTCGTTGCCGCCCTTGCCGGGGCCGTCATTGCCGCCCTTGCCGGGACCATCGTTGCCGCCC
>NZ_JBFTQY010000094.1:0-22112 GCF_056399245.1 Rhizobium sp. 01N447_2 | reverse complement strand
CGACATTTCCGGTGCCGCGACGTCGGCTGTCTGTGCGCGTTGGAGCAACGGACCGCGCAAATCGCGGGGCAAGTTACGACGGCAAGGTTGTTCGCGCCCTGATCCGTCATGCCGATGGCGATTAGTCGCATTCGTTCATCTGAGGGACACCGATATGGCGGCGCGCTCTGGGACTGGCCAGTCGATCGCTCGAGGATCGCCATCTAGGATGGTTATCACCTCGTCAGAGGATTGTGCCAATCGGAGCCCCTCGCGGATCCGAGGTGCCCGAAGCATCCGGCACAGTTGTGCGAGCGCTGGCAGGAAGGCGGCAGCGGCAGAGCGCGGCCAAAGTAAGGTGAAAACAAGGTCGACGGGATCGCCGTCGGCGCTGCCGAAATCAATAGGAGCGGCTAATCGGGTGAACGACGCAACAGGCTTTGAAATCGAATCGAGCAGAGAATGCGGGACAGCGATACCCCGGCCAATACCCGTTGCTCCGCTACTTTCGCGCTCCCAAAGGCCACGGAGAACAGCCTGATCATCAGCCTCGATCCTCTGCGCAATATTAAACGCGATTTTGGATAGCGCCGAATGCTTCCCCTTCGTCACAACGTCAAGGAAGATGTCTTTCTCTGACAGGTTTTTGAATATCATCGTGGTTGCCTCTAAGCCGAACCGCGCACATGCGAACGAAGCGCGTTTGGCACTCCGTCTGCAGCGGGGTCACATTGGATTGGGATGCTGGCGGACCCGGACGCGATGCCAGTGAATTCGCGCCCGGGCTAGAGGCCTGCTTTAAGGTGTCGTGGTTCTCGAAGGTCCAAGAAGATATTCATAGCTCTAAAGGTGGGGGCAGTTTTTTTGAAATCAAGATAGCCGAAGAAACAGCGAATCTCAGTTGAGTTTACAATCGAACGAACTGTCTGCTTCCAATTGAGGGCGGCGAATTGGCGAAATCATTATATGTGAGGCGTTTATTCCGCACGTGGTGGCGGCCACTACTCGGTGCAGAAATACTGCATTCAAATTCCATCTTATTTCATTGGACTAATATTTATCGGTAGCATTTCAATGGCTGTGCGCGACAGATCGGAGCGGCCCATGGCTGCGGACCTTTTGGCAATCGCGAGTTAACGAAAAAGGATCTCCCCGATGAAAAAGCTGCTGCTCGTACCTGTTCTTACACTCGCCACCTCGGTTTGTGCCATGGCGGCGGATGACTTCGCAAAATCGCCACCGGCCGCCCCCTATCAGCGGGTCAGCAAACTGGTGAAGTTACCTGATTTTTTGCCTGGCATGGGCCAACTCTTCGTCGATCCGGCGACACTGCCTGCCGGTCCGTTCCTTGCCTATGATCACGACGGAAAGCTTGTCAGCACGATTTATATGCTGCCGACGAAGGATCTTAACCCGGAAAAGTCATTCGATAATCTTGCAGCGCCCGGCGGCAATGTCGACCATGTCGACGTCTACTACAATGCCGGCCATCCAGGCGTCGAAGAGCCACATGTCCATGTGGTGCTGTGGCATGTCGCAGCGGACGGCGAAGCGGGTGTCGCCAAATGACGGTCGCGCGGCGTGATGTGCTGAGCTTGGGTGGCGGGCTTCTCGCCGCCCTTTCCCTGTCCCGACAGGATGTGCGGGCCCAAGAGGTGGTGGAGATCAGAATGCAGGGTCGTGCGGATGGCTCACATGTCTGGTTCGATCCGATTGGTGTTTTGATCAAGCCCGGTCAGATGATCCGATGGATCAACCAAAACCCCGGCAATTCGCATACGACCACAGCCTATCATCCGGCAAACTTCGGGAAACCGTTTCGCATTCCCGAAGCCGCAAACTCCTGGGATTCAGACTATCTCCTGCCCGACGAGAGCTTCTCCGTCACCTTCACCGAGCAAGGGGTTTATGACTACTACTGCATCCCCCATGAGCACGCTGGAATGGTCGGTCGCATTATCGTCGGGAAACCAGAAGTACATGGTGGCTGGATGGAGTCGGCTGCTGCAAGCCGTGGCCTCCCGGACGAGGCCCTCAAGGCGTTCCCGATGGTCGAAGAGATAATGGCGAAGCGGATAGTCCGTCGTTTGTAAAGAGCCGTGGCGACAGGTTCGGCAGTAGCCGACCAGGCGAATGGATGAGGACGGTGCGGACGGGAAATGGTGCTTCCTGACGGCGTCGGTGAACAGGGAGATGGGCAACATGACCGACAACACGGCGTTTCCGAAAGAGGTTTCGCTGCCATCGCAGGCGGAACGCAGCAGTCGCGCGCAGGCGGTCCAACAGCGCGAACGCGGAATGTATCGACTTTCAACCTTGGGCGAGATGACCGGCGGTATTGTCCATGATTTCAGGAACCTCCTGGCGATCATAGAATCCGGCCTGAGGCTCGCCGAAACAAAAGCGGACCACCCCGATAGCGTGCGCGACTATATTGCGGCGGCGCGGGAAGGCGTCAATCGAGGTGTCGAGCTAACGTCGCAGTTGCTTACATTTGCGAACTATAAAGAACTCGACCTCCGAGCACGAGACCTGAATGAGCTCATCAATTCTTTCAAGCCTATCCTTAAATATGGGACGGGAACAAAAGTCCGTATTCGGCTCGTGCTTGGTTCGGACGTGCCGAACTGTGGGCTCGATCCGTCGTTGTTCGCGGCAGCCCTACTCAATCTGGTGCTCAATGCCCGGGATTCCATGCCGTGCGGCGGGGAAATCTCAGTACTTACAGAGCGTTTTGTCCAGACGGACATTGCAATCAGCGAGCCACCGCCGGGAACCTATGCGTGCCTTCGCGTCAAGGACCAAGGCTGCGGAATGGATCCAGATCTATTGCAGAAGGTGCTGGATCCCTTCTTTACGACCAAGGGCGAGAATGGCACCGGGATGGGGTTAGCCCAGGTGCATGCGACTATGCAGTTGGTTGGCGGTTATCTACGCATTGCCAGCGAGCGAGGATGCGGAACCACGGTCGATCTCCTGTTTCCCTCGATCTGAGCCGCCGCTTAGGCCTGTATATTGCCTCTAGAGATAGCGTGTAATCCCGTCAATGCAGCGCCTACGACACTCTCGTCGGCATTCGCAGACCTCACCGCGTAAACTGGATACGAATATTGCGGCATGTCGGGTACCAGGTGGAGATGCCCCGCCGCTATATGCGGCTCAACAGCGCTCATCCTGAAATATCCGGAGCCGCCGCTCATCAAAACATAACTAAGGGCCAACGTGCCAAGATCGAATGACAGGTTCGGTGTGACATCTGGGAAGTTCATGTCGTGGTGCAGCACGAAATCGGGTCCCCAATCCATATGGACGTAGTTCGCCTCCTCAAGGCGCTCTACTTCAGGATTTGTCGTCACAAGCACGAGCTTTTCTTCCACCAGCAGCTCGATTTTCAGGCCTGGGCGATGCTGCGGCGCATACATTATCGCCACGTCCACTATCCCTGAAGCGACCTGATTGATCAGGTCCTGGGGCACGTCGACGTGCACGCGAAGAGCGATATCAGGGAGAGTCTGGCGAAACCATCTGACCCAGTTAAGCAAGAGCGGTTGAGCAAGCGTGACTTCGCTGCCTATCGTTAATACCGCTCGGTGGCCTGCTGGTACTGCGACCTGTTGACGAGTGCGCTGCCACAACTGGACGAACGCCGGTGCGTGGCGCAGAAACTGCTCGCCAGCAGGTGTGAGAGACGCTCCAGCCTTGTTTCGAATGAAAAGCGGCCGACCAAGCAACTGTTCTAAATTGCGAATTCTAGCGCTGACCGTCGTTTGGGCGACATTCAAGCGTTCTGCTGCGCGAACAAAGCTACCCGTTGAAACGATTTCCAGAAATGTACGGGCAAGCTCAATATCCATCGACGTATAGCATAAAACTTGCGTTCAAATGTCAATCAACTTCGTTTGTCAACTTCGGGACGAGGTGTGAGTTTTGGTGAACCTATCTGGCGTGCAACCCTGAGCCGCTCGCTGCAAGCGGTCGCGGGGGGAGGGGTCGGAAACAAGCCTTCGCTGCCGACAGCGTCGGGTCATCTTCTGGTCGCGCCGTCCTCATGGGAATCACCGGGGTTCCCGCCGTTTCGCTTATGCGTCCCAGTGCCCTCGACTTGACTCGTTGATGCTCGCGGGCGAAGATGCTGCTATGAAGACCCGCGACATATACTCCTGCTCTTGCATCCGGATCTGCTCTATCGCAGAGCACTAGACCCGGACCGGGTTCTGTCGCTCCCGCGTCTTGGGTTCAATCTACATAGCTTCTGCTTTTGTACGCGACGAGTTTGCGAAACCGCAACTTATGCTGGAACATCCAGTCGGTCTGCGGTCGCGAAGAACGTAGCCATGCGGTCGGCAAAGCCTGCCGCTGACGTGCCGGACCCGCATCGAGCGACCGACGCGTCTCAGATCATGGGAATAGAAACATGTTCAATCCTTCACTGGATGTGTCGGGCGATGCAGTCGTCAACCAGGTACCAAGTCATATTGTTTTCGCCACCGACTTCACGGCGCGATGTGATCGCGCGCAGGATCGCGCGGTGCAGCTTGCCATCGAATGGAATGCCAGTCTCACAGCTGTTCATGCAATCGACGATGCCGGCGTAGCTGCCAACGCCTCGGTCCGCCATGCTCACCAGGTCGCTGCGCGCCGAAACGCCAAGCGCCTGCGCGAAGATCTGGCAGGGGTCGAGGGTCTTCGCTCGTCCGTTCACGTCGAAAGCGGAAGACCGGCAACAGTAGTTCAGGCACTGGCGACGAGAGAGCGGGCTGATCTGATCGTCACCGGCCTGGCAGGAAGCATGATACTGGGCGTACTGCCGATGGGCAGCACCGTCATGGCTCTGGCGAGGTCATCACTTGTTCCGGTGCTCGTGGTGAAGAAGAAGCTCCTGGACACAAGGTCACGAACGTTGGTGGCCACCGACCTAACAGCGTCGTCTAGCACCGCTTTGCGGGTTGCCCTGAATTGGTTCCCCAATGGCCGGCATGGACTTTTTCACGTTATCGATCCGCCTTACCGGATGTGGGCGGAGGACAAAGCGGCTTACACACGCCAAGTTGAACAGTTCGCGATCGGTGAATGCGCGAGGTTCGCCGTCGAGGCCGCTGGCGCGGCCGCGCGGAACAGGTTCGATATCACTGTGAGAGATGGTGACGTGGTGGACGCCCTGCGCCCCGTGGTAGACCAGGGGGACCTCGACCTTGTCATTGTTGGGACCCATGGCCGCACAGACGTGATGAATTTCCTCCTGGGCAGCGTGGCATCTCGAATTGTGAATGAGATCGAGAGTGATGTGCTGGTGGTTCCTCCAAGTTTTTAGTGAGGTCCGCCCCGGAATGCCGACGTTAGGCTGAGCTGAATAGCGATGAGTTTGCTGAGCCCATCCTGGAGACGCGCCGGACCGAGACCCGCGTGTGGGGCAACGTCTGTTGGCCATCGTCCCCTGCATGCGCCCCACGTGCCACCGCAGAAGTGCGACGTTAGGGTTCGACCTGGCCGCTCCGCAGCGGCACATCGGGATTCTTTTCAAACCTGTCCCGATATAGCGCCGCCCTCGCAAGAAGCATCAAGGTTACCGGAGTAGTCACAGTGATGAAAACTCCGATCAACACTTCGTGCACTATCAGGCGACCTCCGGCCACGCTGAAGAACAGGATGGAAGCAGTCATGATGCCGCCGGTTCCCCAACTCGTTGAGAGGGTAGGAGCGTGAATGCGCTCATAGAAGGTGGGCAGTTTCGCAAAGCCGATGGCCCCGATCAAGGCCAACCCCGCCCCAACGAGAATGAAGAAGGCGATAAAAAGAGCCAACCAAACCGGCGTGTCGGCAGCGGAATACGTCATTCGATCACTTCCCCGCGCATCAGGAACTTGGCCATGGAAACGCTCCCAACGAAGCCAAGCAGCGCGATCACCAGGGAGGCTTCGAAGTACACGGTCTTTCCGGTGCCGATACCGAAGACTGACAGCAGCAGCATTGAGTTGACGTAGAGCGCGTCGAGCCCGAGGATTCGATCCTGCGCGCGTGGCCCGTAGAACATTCGCACAGACAATATGGCGATGGCGATCGTCAGCATCAGTTGGGCAAGGCTGACGGCGGTGAGTATGATGATCGTGCTCATGAGAAAATCTCCAGCAGCAGCGTTTCGTAGCGGTTTTTGAGAAGATCCCGCCATTCGTCCTCGTCATCGAGATCCAGGACGTGAAGCAGAACCGAGCTGTTGCGCGAGTCGTATTCGAGCCAGGCGGAGCCCGGAGTGCCCGTAACGATGATGGCAAGGACCGCGAGAGCGGTAGGATCTTTCAGCTCGAGTGGGACATTGATGAACGCAGACCGATGCCCCCTTGTTCGTCCTCGTAGAATGACGACGCTCGCGCTGATGTTCGAGCGGATGATGTCGAGCATCACGAGGCCGAATAGCTTTGGAAGGAGATACCATTTGCGCAACTTCGGCTTTTCCGGTCGCAACGCGGCCAACGCCCAGGTCGAACACACTGCGACGATGCTGCCAAGCAGCACTTGGCCGATCGTGACGCCATTGAGCAGGAGCCACATCCCCAGTAAGGAAATCGTCAGTAGCGGATACGGAAACATGTCACTCCCCTGGAGCCGGTGTGTGATCGCGCCAGGATTGTAGAGGAACCACGCGTTTGACAGCCTCGATGTAAACCTGAGGATCGGCGATCGTGCGCACGGTCGCATCCGTATAGGCAAGCGCCGGTCCGGCTTTGACGGCCAAGGTAGCCGTCATCGCCAGGATCAGCATTACCGGAACAATTTCCAGGACGAGCACTCGCGGCACCGTCCCCTCAATCGAGCTCCAGAATGTTCGGATCCCAGCGCGCGTGAACGCAATGAGCGTTGCAAGGCCGCCGAGGATGATAAGGAATACGAATAGCATTGCGGTCGCCGTGGGGGCTCCTACAGACCCAGGTCCGACCAAGGCGGAGAGCATAATGAATTTCGCGACAAAGCCTGACAGGGGAGGAAGGCCAGACAAAAGAACGGCGCAGGCGGCAAAGCAGATACCCAGTATCGCTAGTGTCGCCGGCATGGTCGCTCCTTGGCCCTCCTCGGGTACCTCGTTGTCGGCATCGCCGTAGAGTTCCATCGTCACTGCCAAAACAGAAGCCCCCGCGTCCTGGCCTCGCTCGACAAGTTCTACCAGCATGAAAAACGCTCCGAGCGTCAGGGTGGAACTGACGAGGTATATAAGCGCTCCCGAAGATGCCGCCCCATTATTCAACCCAATGACGGCTAAAAGGGTACCGGAAGAGACGAGAACAGAATATGCGCCCATCCGTCCCAGCGCCTGCGATGCCAGAACCCCAATCGTRCCAAACGCCAAGGTAGCCAATCCCCCATAAAGCAGTACATCTGAGCCGAGGCCGGCGGACGGTCCTTCGGAAAACATGAGCATCGTAAGACGCAGAATGATGTAGATACCCACCTTGCTCATCAGGGTGAGAATTGCGGCGACCGGAGCTGCGGCAACACTGTAGGCACTGGGGAGCCAGAAGCAGAGCGGCCACATGCCGGCCTTGATGAGAAATGCAACACCGAGAACGGCTGCTCCCGCTTCCAGCAGCATGCGGCGATCCGGCTCGATCGTTGGCAGCCGTTCTGCAAGATCGGCCATGTTCAGCGTTCCCGCGGTGCCGTAAACAAGACTGACACCGATCAGGAAGAGGAGGGCAGCAGCAAGGTTTATGGCAATGTAGTGCATTCCGGCCTTCACCCGAAGCGTCCCCGAGCCGTGTAGGATCAGCCCGTAGGATGCCGCCAGCATCACCTCGAAAAACACGAAGAGGTTGAACAGATCCCCTGTCAGGAAAGCGCCGTTCAGGCCCATTAGTAAGAACTGGAACAGGCTGTGGAAGTGCGCTCCGGCGGAGTGCCAACGAGCCAGCGAAAAGGTCAGCACAGGCACGGCGAGGATTGCCGTTAGACTCACCATGAGGGCAGATAGGCGATCGATCACGAGGACGATGCCGAATGGAGCCGCCCAATTGCCTAGCAAATAGACGCCCTCGAAAGTGCTTTCCCCCGCATTCGCGATCAATAGAAGGGCGGCACCRGCCAGTGCCACGGTCCCCGATAGACTGACCAGCGCCTTTATTGATCGCTGGCGATCTGGAATGAACAGAAGGCCCGCACCAAAAATGAGGGGGATCAGGATCGGTAGGATTATCAGATGCTGCGACCAAACGATCATCGCGGATCGTTCCTTCCATCGACGTGGTCGCTGCCCGTCAGCCCACGGGAGGCGAGCAGGACTACCAGGAACAGGGCAGTGGTGGCGAAACCTATGACGATCGCAGTAAGGACAAGAGCCTGCGGAACGGGATCGGCCAGCGTTGTGACCGAGACGCCATCGACGAGGATCGGAGGCTTGTCCGACTTCACGCCTCCTACTCCGAAAATGAACAGGTTTACGGCATATGAGAGAAGCGAGAGGCCGACGATCACTTGATAGGTCCTCGGGCGGAGTATGAGCCAGATCCCACAGGCGGTCATGAAACCTATTGCTGCAGCAAGGACGAGCTCCATTATTCCGCTCCTTTCCTCGGTTCGTCCAACGCTCGGATCCGATTGATCCGGATCGATTGATGGGCGAGCGCGACGAGAATGAGCACGGTGGAGCCCACAACCAACAGGAAAACGCCAAGGTCGAAGATCATCGCGGTCGCCGCCGGCACCGTCCCGATGAGCGGGAGTTCCAGGTAGCGGGAATGGGAGGTCAAAAAGGGGTAGCCGAACAACCAGGCACCGATGCCTGCCCCTCCCGCGGTGATCAGCCCGGACCCCATCCAGCGCAGTGGCAAGACACGGAGTCGCTCTTCGGCCCAGCGGGTGCCGCCGGAGAGATATTGCAGCAAGAATGCGATCGACATAGTCAGACCTGCGGAGAACCCGCCACCTGGCAGGTCGTGGCCGCGGATGAACACATAAAGCGCCAATGTGATGATGACAGGAAAAAGCCATTGCATGATGACCGAGGGCACGAGGAGATAGTCACGCACGGTGTCGCCTGAGTGACGGTCCGGCTGCTCCTCGTCAAAAAGAGACTGGACCTGCTGCTGTGCGGGTGGAGCGAGGCTATCTGGGGCGGGCCGGAAGCGGCGAAGGAGGGCGTAGACGGTAAGGGCAACAATTCCGAGAACGGTGATTTCCCCGAGCGTGTCGAAGCCTCGAAAGTCGACGAGGATCACATTGACAACATTGCGGCCGCCCCCTTGGCTATGGGCGTTGTCGAGGAAGAAGTTGGAAATTGCGTCTGGCACTGTCATTGTCATCACGGCGTAGGAGATGAAAGCCATGCCAACACCGCAGGCGGCGGCAAGCAGGAAGTCTCGGAACCGTCGGAACCGGGATCTGAAAGTCATCTCTTCTTTGAGAGCCGCTACTCGCTTCGGCAACCATCGCAGTCCGAGAAGAATGAGAACGGTGGTCACGATCTCAACGAGTAACTGGGTAAGGGCAAGATCCGGTGCCGAGAGCCAGAGAAACGTGATGCACACGATCAATCCAACCCCACCCAGCATCACCAGAGCCGCCAGTCGATGGTACTTTGCAAGGTAAGCCGTTCCAAGCGCAAGGCAGCAGCCGATCATCCAGAGCCCGAGAAAAGGTACGTTAAGGTCGGATGGAGATATCGCTCGCGACTGAAAACCGGCGAGGTAGAGCGGTAGAAGAGCGGCCAGGAAGCCAAGAAGCGTAATCCATCTGAGCTGTGGTTGCAGCCTCCTTGTCCCAAGCCAGATCTCCAGACTTCTTGCCCAGCGCCATGATACGGTCACGAGGACCCGCTCGAATATTCGTTGACCGGCAAAGTGCCGGAACACGGGGGGGCCGTCGCAGCGCGCGAAGTATTTCCGGAAGCCTACAAAGATCGCGCACCCGGCCGACAGCGCAACGAGGCTCATCAGGAACGGAATGTTCAATCCGTGCCAGACCGAAAGGCTGTATTGCGGCGTGGACTGGCCAAGAACACTAACAGCCGCAGCATGTAGAAAAGGGCCGATCGTCAGGTTTGGAACGATGCCAACAACGAGACAGGCAATGACCAGGAATTCGATGGGGAAGCGCATCCAACGCGGTGGTTCGTGTGGGTGTTGGTTAGGGAGGTCGGTTGAAGGCGGTCCAAAGAAAACCGAATAGATGAACCTGATTGAATAGGCGACGCTGAAGGCGCTGGCTAAAACGGCCAGGTATGGTGTCGCAGTATCCAACCACGAGTGGGCATGTGTCTCTACCGCTTCAGCGAAGAACATTTCCTTGGAGAGGAAGCCGTTGAGGAGTGGGACCCCCGCCATGGCTGCGCTGGCGACCATGGCGAGCCGACCCGTTATGGGCAGATGGCGTAACAGACCGCTGAGACGTCGCATGTCGCGTGTGCCGGTTTCGTGGTCGATAATGCCGGCTGCCATGAACAGCGATGCCTTGAAGGTGGCATGATTTACCATGTGAAAGATCGCGGCAACCGTGGCAAGCGGGCTTCCCAGGCTGAGGAGAGTGGTGATCAGTCCTAGATGGCTAATCGTCGAATAGGCCAGCAGCCCTTTGAGATCCTGCTGGAACATCGCAAAATAAGCGCCGAGCAGAAGCGTCAAAATGCCTGCGAGACCGACGAGCATGAACCAATCGTAGGTTCCCGAAAGCGCCGGCGAAAGGCGCGCCAGCAGGAACACGCCCGCCTTAACCATCGTCGCGGAGTGAAGATAGGCCGATACGGGCGTGGGCGCAGCCATCGCGTTCGGCAGCCAGAAATGGAACGGGAATTGTGCGCTCTTTGTGAAAGCGCCAAGGAGGATTAAGACCAGGCACGTCAGGTAAAGCGGATGAGCTTTGATCACGTCCGCCGAGGAGAGGATGACGTCGAGGTCATAACTTCCGGCGATGTTTCCAAGGATCACCAACCCGACCAGGAGGCAGAAGCCACCGGTCGCAGTCACGGTCAACGCCATTCGCGCACCATCGCGTGCCGCAGGGTTTTGGTTCCAGTAGCTGATTAAGAGGAACGAAGTGAGGCTCGTAAGTTCCCAGAACACGGAGAGCAGGATGACGTTGCCRGAAAGGATAATTCCCAGCATCGATCCCATAAACGCCAGGAGAAAGGAGAAAAACCGAGGTACCGGATMCTCTTCAGACATATAGTAGCGTGCATAAAGGACGACCAGGACCCCGATGATCGAGACCATCATCGCGAACAACCATGCGAATGCATCCAGCCGCAGAGTGAAATTAACGCCTATCTGAGGTAGCCACTCGATCTCGAACCTAAAAACGCCTCCGTTCGAAACGAGCGGATAGAGAGCGGCCGTGAAAAACACGACAGTTGCGGTCACGACCCCGGCGATGGAAGCGGGCAGGCTTCTCGAACTTGTTCGGAGTAAAAATGCCGTCAGCAAGCTTCCTGCGAAAGGCAGGATGACGATCAGCACGAGAACTATCGATGCTGCATTTACCCCAATTGGATTCTCTCCTGACGTAGAAGTGGCGGCCGTAAAATTGGCCGCCCTGAAGCACTAACTTTAAACTTTACCCTCATTGGGCTATATCTGTCATATGGGTCGCGCCACAGTAGAAGTCAGCCTCACCCCGGCATTATGTCGCGCCGCACGCGGTTTCCTTGGTTGGACCCAGGAGGAATTGGCCGCCCGCTCAACAGTCTCCCGCAGTACAATCCGCGACTTCGAGGGAGATAGACATGGGCTGCATCGCTCGACGGAAGCGCAGTTGCTCAGCGCTCTCAAAGAGGGAGGCGTCATGTTCGTTGACATTCTCGGCTACGGTACGGCGATCTGTGGCACGACCAATGGCTCCAACGAATGAGCAAGCAGGGTATTTCGCCAATAATAGCGGTCGTTAATTCGGAAAGAAGGTGTCGAGCGATGTAATGTGTGTACCATTTTGCTTCCGAACTTCGCCGAAAATAGGCCTCGGCCAAGCCGCCGAAATTGCGCTTTAGCGCCCTCCGGCAAGCTGCAGCCCAATCCCGACAGACGAAATCCTCTTCCGCCATCCTGCCTCTCACGGCTTCAACGAGAGGGTTTGATGTTTTCGACCGATGTTACAGTCAGCCTATGAACGTGCCCGTCTCGACCGCTCCAGTTGATCGACTGTCCGGACGAGAGCCCAAGGAGGGCTACTCCTACAGGGGTCATCACGCTCACCATCGATCGCTCGATGTCGGCACGTCCCGGATAGCAGAGAGTGACCGTCCGCGCTTGCCCACGTTCTGTCTCGTAAGAGACAGTAGAGCCCAAGCCCACCACTTCGGGTGGAAAACTGTCGTCGATCACCACTGAAGCCCGCTCGAGTTCGGCGAGGAGCTCATCAGCCACGTCGAGGTCCCGACCAGGTGCCGCCAGCGCCAGTGAGGTGAGGCGGGAGTGGTCGGTTTGGCGCACGATGATCGGTGGTTTGACGCCAGTATATAAGTCGGTTTCCATTTTTCATGAATCCTCACGCAGCCGTTCAGGCCGCACTGATAGAGCAGAGTCTTGTGGGTGGAGGTCGCGCGGAACCAGCAAATGACGGAGACGATCCCAGGGTTAAAGCGCGCGACAGCTGCGAAGATCCCTGGGCTAGAGTCCTTCGATAAGACGCACTCCGCGGAGGCGACGGCTACGAAATTGAGAGTTCTTCGTCATGGTCCTGAGATGATGCCGTTCCCGAGGGGGAAGTCAAGGCACTCGCTCAATCCAAGGCCGAGCTGTCCCGATGTTGCCAATCTGCGACCACATCTACAAATTCTGTGTGGCGTTTTCCGAAGGTTCAGGAAAGAAGCCCAGCTGAATTGGATGCGGCAGCGCGCCACATGCCGGACGCGAGGCGGGATGGCTTGACTTCTTGGCTCCCATTGACGATCTTAAAGGCCATGTTTAACAACCGCGACATATTTCCGATCGAAGCCTTCAGGGTCTGCCCGATCGCAGGATCGTAACGCGGATCCGGCCCATCGTCGACCGCCGGATCATGGGTAAAAGCGGTCAGCACCAGAGTTTGCTGATAGCCCGACAATTCTTCCAAAACAGTATCGCATGCATGGCAAGCGTCACGCTTGCACCGGAGGTATCGCGAGCAATGTCAAACAGTATTTCCTCTTCAATGCATCACGTGTCCATTCTCGGAGCAACAGACTACTCGTCGCTCGTACGCCTTGCTAAAACTGCCTCGGCGAAGGACCGCCACGCCTCGGCCGAACTGGTCGATAAACTCGAGAAGATCGTCGTGGTGCCGGATGGGCAGTCGCCAGACGGTACAGTCGGGATCGGTTCAACCGTTACTTTCGATGTCAAAGGCGCATCCCGCCGCACCATCACTCTCGTAGATCCGGATGATCTCGATGCCGAGGCATCAAGAATATCCGTGCTTGCTCCAATCGGGGTGGCACTTCTGGGCCTTCGGCAAGGGCAGAGCAGCCAGTGGTCTCTCAAGACGGTCAGTTCAACGACCTGACTGTGGTGCACGTTGCCGAAAGACCAATCACCGGCTTCTCGCACTAGCGCTCCTCTACGTGAGCACATCCCGAGGAACATCAATGCTCTTGCGCGACAGCAAATACCGAAAACACCGGGGAGGTTGCCTCACCGCAGGTCCGTAGCCCTGTGCTGCCATCGTGGTCGGCACAGGGCGTTCCTGTTGAACCAGCGTTGGCACACCCATAGGAGACCTACGATGACTACGGTCCTTTCGTCCCTTATATTTTCTGATGGGGATACTACTATCCTGCGGCGTCTGCTTGACGACGCTACTCCGCTTGATCGTGCGAAGGCATTGAAACGAGGAAAACTCGGTCGCATGCGCGGCCTAGTCGGCCGTTCCATTCCCCGTCTGCAGGAACCTGAACTTGCAGAGATGGAGCTGTGTGAAAATTCACACGCGATCAATGGGCCCAGGCGAAGGGTCCACCGGCTCCAGTGCGGGCTAGAGATGATTTCCGGATCGGCAGATTTGATGGCACGGCACCGGGAGCAGGCACAAAGCCGGCTCGACCCTTCGCAAAGTGAGGCGGCGCGATGACCTATCATTCCGTCACCAATAATCCGTCTGGGGACGCTATCGACGTTCAGCTCCACTACGACCGCCTGAGCGGGACCGCTTACGCCTGCTCGACTGTATTCGATGGGGTGTTGCCGTCGCGCTATCCAAGCCCTGAGGCTGCAGCGGATGGGGCTCGCGTGGTGATCGAGACCGCCATTTCACGTAGCGACCCGAACTTCCCGCCGCGCCAGATACGAGTTTGGTTGCGCTGAGGTCCTCATCGAGGTGCTGCGGTATCCCCGACCATCGACGAGGTGAGCGACTATATTTACTGGAGAAATGAGCATGYCCAGAGAAGCTTTTTATCAATTGACCGCCGAGGACGCCAATGTCTTGATGGCCATGCTCGAACGGCAGGGGGACCGCCCGGGTCCGTTCGCGGCCGTGCTTCGAGAGAAGTTTAACCGTTCGAGGGTGTTTTCTCGCGAGGACATTCCCGCCAATGTGGTCACGATCGACACCGAACTCGTCTACACCATCAACGGCGTGAGGGCCGGACCGCATGTTCTTGTCCATAAACCGGCAGGCGGACTGCCCAGACTCGCCCTCTCTGTTTGTTCGATGCGCGGCCTGGCGCTCTTGGGGCTGGCGGTTGGGGCGAAGACCGAAATTCCGGGAAACGACGGAGAGTTTGAGGTTCTAACGGTCGAGAGCGTGCTGTTTCAGCCTGAGGCGGAAACCCGCCTGAAAGAGGATGGCCGGCAAGCCGCAGAACTGATTGACGAGGCCCCGCAAGTGGTCGATTTCCGGCCACGGCCCAGGAAAATCGTGATCTCCGATGACGATGATCCTGGTCCTAGTGCCGCATGATCGGGAACACTTAGGGCACGGGAAGCAGCATCTCGGACGGCCGAGATCGCCATCATTGGCAGCTTGAAAACCGCGCTTCCAATCCGGATACGGGGCCTCAGAACGGTTGTTCAGCGTCGCCGAAGCTTGAGCCTCAATTTCGCCGCCCTGATCCTTCCGACGCGGATATCCGAATCAGGGTGAGCGAGCTTGGACCGCTGCCTTGCCAGATCCTGAATGTTTGTTCGGCCAAGTGCATCGCAGTGCTGGCACCGCGCTCGTCGGGCTGATGAGGGGTTACGACGCCGTCGATCACGGTCCGCACCTTCTTCTGCGCCGTCTAGCCAATCGTTTAGGCGTCCACAATCATACGTCCTGGAGCAGGTGATCTCCCTCTGATTATCCAACAAAGAAGTTGCATTCAACCGGCATTCGAATTCGTTTGTCAAATAGGAGCAATGCAATATCCTCGTTGGTGCAGATGCCAATTTCGTACGCGAATAAGACGGTCGCGGTCCTGACTTCTCTTGCAGCGCTGCCTCCATGCCGGCGATTCGGTCTCGTCTAGTCGGCATCTTGCCTGTCATCTTGTCAGAGGAGCGTGTGGCAAACCGTTTTTCCGCATAGGGGAATTCAACACCTGCACTTGAAACGAGAAACATGTCGAAAAGAGCCTCGTTGACGCTCTTCACAGACGAAGAGGTTTGGAGGCGAGGAGAACGTTATGCTGTCTACTGAGCGGGATTTTAAGCGCGGCGGTGAGCGTATGGCGATCCCTACGCAAGGTGAAGTTGAAGGAAAGTTGCTGGTTTTCGAAGTCGTTGCCGTTGCTTGTTTAGAAGAACTTCTACGACATGAGCATGCACCCGCAGTTTCAAAAGTTCGACGGCGGATACTGCATAATCTTAAAGAAAGATGCCTGTCGCTCAAATTGTGTGCCGAGGACGAAAAGGCGACTGTCGACTATGCACTCGGCGTGCTCGAGGCAGCGGTTGAGGAGGCGGGATCTTGGTAAGATCTGGGTAGGGAGACCGCTCACGACGATTGGAAAAGTGAGCTCCCGCACGGGCTTGCATAAACGCCACTCAGCCGATTTAGGATTGAGACGGGCGTTCGACTTCCATCTGGGAGAGGCGCAACCGGCGGCAAGGGCGCCCGCCAAATAGCGGATTATTTCGATCCAAGGAGGAATGCTATGATTACGCCGCTTGCGTGTTACCTAACAACGAACGACCACGCGATTCTGCAAGAAATTCTTGATCAGGACCTTCGTGACAACGCCTACAGCCGGTTGCTTAGAAGCAAGCTGTTGCAGGCTGCAATCTGCCCTCCCTTCAGGGTTCCAGATGATGCCGTGACGATAGGCAGTAGCGTGACGTTCTGCGTCAATGGAGGCGCCGCAAGGACAGCCTACGTGGTACAGAATGAGAGCCGCGACTTTCCTGTTTACACGGTTTCGGTGAAATCCATTCTGGGATTGGGAATGATCGGCATGAGAGCGGGACGGACGATCAACATAGAAACGGACATTGGTTTGCCACAAAGAATAGATGTCTTGCGGCTCGATTTCCAAGCTCCTGCACCACGTTTCCGGCTCGTCAATGCAGTCACCTCAGCGGTTCCGCGACGGGCGGCGGCCGCTCGATGAACCTGGGGGCGATAGATAGAGTGGCCCCTTCGGGCACTACACCGTCTTCGATGAACCGCCAGAATGCCATTGCAAGTTTGCGAGCCAAAGCGACTATTCCGACCTCTCCAGTCCGACTTCCACGCCCCGAGAAGCGGTAGCGATACCGTCGCGTGAGCTCGCTTTGCGGTTGGTACTTGAGCCAACACCAGGCCAATTCGATCAGCATCACGCATGCTTGTTTGTTGCCCACTTTGCTGATGCCCTGATCTCGGCGCACTCTCCACTGGCATACGGGCTGGGAGACAGTCCGAGGTAAGAGGCCAGATGCTTTCGGTTCTTAAATGTTCGATCGAACACTTCTGCGACCAAGTTTGCAGCGCCGATTTCGCCGATCGTTGCCGCCGGCAGCCGTAATCGTCTGCACCTTATCCGAGCCAGGCAAGAGGTAGCCGACCAGCCACGTTCTCTGGCTCAATTCAAGGGCTATATAGCAACCATGACACTATCAGCGCTCATTATCATCCTCCGTGGAAAAGCGGAGGTGATTATCAAGCTCCGCAGGTCGCTCACGTCGCCGCGGCACACTCGGCCGAAGGCAATATGGTCGCAAGCAGCATAGAAAACGCAATCATCCATGCGGTCGGTGAGGCCTACTGGCAAGTCATGACGGGAAGCGGCCAGGTCGATCCTGAAACAATCCCCGCTGGCTATCGGCGGCCGTGAACGATGACGCGGCGGTACACCTTGCAGCCCTTGCCGGGGCGGCCTGGCCGCCCTCTCTCACATAATTGCCGGCGAGGACATCGCCGCGGGACGGCTCCTTCGRTTGATGCCCGATTTTCCGCCTGTGCGGCTGCCGATAACTGTCGTCCACGCTTGGCGCCGCAACCTTCCTTTGCGCGTCCGTACCGTCCTGGACTTTCTGGTCGAAGCTGTTGCCTAGGACCCATCGATGAGGACGGYTGAGGTATCCGCCCCCTTACGGCTCACGCTGGCGTGACAAACCGGCATCATGCAGCATTGCGCGGCTCGGCTGCTGCAGAAGATGATTTGCTTGGCCAACTACCAGGCGCGTTTGCAATCAGAAAGGCCTCAGGAATCTTGCAATTTCTGTAAAAGCAGGATCAATTCAGGAGCCATCTCCTTGATCTCAGTCATATGCGTCGAGGTCAGGCGGAGCATGATTTCCTCGGCCTTCCCGGTCAGCTCCAGGAATTGTCGTCTTTTGTCAGCAGAATCCACCTTGCGGGCGACGAGTCCGCTTCGCGTCAGGCGGTTGACGAGTTCAGTCGCGGTATGAGGCGCTATGAGCAGTCTGCTCGCCAACAGCCCAATCGTCATTGCTTCGGAACCCGCATGGCCCTTAATCGCAAGCAAGGCCTGATGTTGCTGAGAGGGCAGTCCTTCTTCCTGCGCAGCCGACGTGCTGAAATCAGAAAACTTTCGCAATGTGAACCGCAGCGTCGCCAGCATCTGGTAATCCGCGGTGCTCAATATCTTCTTCGCTCCGGTCATTCGTCCTCTTCGTGTTGGCTTCCGCGAGGCGATGATTACGCCATCCATGTAATCTTTTCCAGTTTCCGGCGGTCCTGCAAATCTCAGGGGAGCAAGAGTTCGGGATCATTTTCCTGATTTGCGGAGATTGGCTCCGCAGAGACCCTCGCGGAACTTTCTCAGCCTTCGGAATTAGAACGTGAGCTTGCCACCGACCACCTGACTTAACCGCTTGTCTTTCGGTCGGTCCGTCCTCCTCGAACTGTCAAAGCCCGTTGCCGCTCGAGGCGCTAGCAACGGCTTTGAGGAGCGTTCGACCAACATCCATTGCGGTTTCAGCGGGCCTTTAGTTTCTAAGCGCCTGGTTGATGGGCGGGTCCAGAGTTTCCGGGCCTCGTATGAACTGAAGTTCATGAACCGTCTCAGCGCGTACCGGAGACTGTCCAACGCCTCGCAATCCTCGGCCGTCAATTTTTCTGACTGCGGTCGCGTCATTTCCGCCTCGGGCGTTAACACCGTTGATTTATATCGTAGCACGATATATGTCGCGGCCAACACTCAGCCGCATCACCTACGCTTGGAGAAAGAATTGGCCGTGACTCCTCCACCTCGAAACCACCCTCAACACGATTTCACCGGAGGCCTGGCGCGTCGCGAGGCTGGTGACTTCACAACAGACCGGCGGGTCCTGCTTCTTGTCGGAATGGCTATGATCATCGGTACCGGCGGTGCGTTGGCCGCTTGGGCGCTTGTCAGCCTCATTTCGCTAGTAACGAACCTGGTCTGGTTCGGTCATTGGAGTATTGTCCCGTCATCGCTCGCAGGCGCTCCCCGATCTGTATGGATGGTCGCCGCGCCTGTCATAGGCGGTCTCGTCATCGGCCTGATGGCCAGGTTCGGATCCGAAAAAATCCGAGGGCACGGAATACCTGAGGCGATTGAAGCAATCCTAATCGGTGGCAGCCGCATGTCGCCAAAGGTTGCCCTTCTGAAACCACTCTCCTCCGCCATCTCCATCGGAACCGGAGGTCCGTTCGGCGCGGAAGGTCCAATCATCATGACGGGCGGAGCGATAGGATCGCTGTTCGCCCAATTCTTCGACATGAGCTCGGCAGAGCGCAAGACGCTACTTGTTGCGGGTGCGGCAGCGGGCATGACCGCCATCTTCGGCTCCCCGATCGCCGCGGTCATGCTAGCAGTCGAGCTACTACTGTTTGAATGGAAGCCACGGAGCTTCATCCCGGTTGCTGTCGCGGCATCCGTATCGGTGTGCTGGCGACCTTTCATCTTCACTGAAGGACCCCTTTTCCCGACGGACTTCCACGTTCACCTGGAGTGGTGGGGAATACTTCTCTGCGTCGTCATGGGCGTGATCTCCGGCCTTCAATCAGGGTTGCTGACAACCCTTCTCTATCGAATCGAGGATGCGTTCGAAAAACTTCCTTTCCACTGGATGTGGTGGCCCGCCATTGGGGGGCTTATCGTGGGCTTGGGAGGCCTGATCGAACCAAGAGCCCTCGGTGTAGGTTACGACATCATCTCGGACCTCTTGAACAGTCACATGGTCGCCAGAGCCATTATTGCAGTCCTCGTGGTCAAGGCAGGGATTTGGCTTGTGGCATTGTCTTCGGGAACCTCGGGCGGCGTTCTCGCTCCGCTTTTGATCCTCGGCGGTGCGCTTGGATGGCTCGTCGGGCTCGCCTTCCCGGGAGAGCCCGGTTTCTGGGCCCTCCTTGGCATGGCGGCGATGATGGGCGGAACAATGCGCGCACCACTCACCGGGGCGTTCTTCGCATTCGAGATAACAGGAGACTCTAGTGTCATGGTTCCGCTGCTTGTTGCAACGGTATCCGCGTATGCCGTTACCGTCCTCCTGCTTCGTCGTTCGATCTTGACGGAAAAGGTCGCACGTCGCGGTCAACACATCACGAGAGAATACGGCGTAGATCCCTTCGAACTGACCAGGGCTAGCGAAATTATGATTCAAAGCGTTGAGACGCTCTCCGCCACGATGACTGTGGCTGAAGCGTGCGCATTCTTCTCGGGAAGGGAGAAGACGCATCGTATATACCCTGTCACCACAGAGGACGGAAAACTTGAGGGGATCGTAACCCGTGGTGACGCGCTACGATGGCAAACCAGTCCGGAGCTCGGAGGCCAGACTGTAGGCGAGCGCGTGTCTGACTCATCCATCCCGGTCGGTCATCCCGACGACACCGTGGGCTTCATAGCCGACCTGATGCTTTCGACCGATAGCGCCAGGATACCGATCGTCCACGCAGGTGACGGGAAGCTTCTCGGCTTGATTGCCCGGAAGGATCTTCTGCGCCTCAGAAGTTCGCTAAGAACTGCCGAACTCGATCGAAGGCCTTACCTAGGGCGGAGAAACCAGCCAAGTGGTTGAGTTGTGGAGAGTGCCTGCATGAGGTCACCTGAGTACAGGTCGCACTTCAACGAGAGCCGTCCGAGGTAGCTACAGCGTATAGGGATAACCAAGCTCCAGACTCAGCCCGGCTGGACTCGTCCGCCTTTGGCCGGATCCCCAAATTCAATTTCTTTCGCAGGCTGCAGATCTAGCCGTTCAAGTTGCACAACAATCGCGTTCCTCGACAGAAAGGACGCTGGAGAAGTTGGATTCTCCGTCCAAAGCGCGCCGAGCGACCTTTTAGTGCGGCAACGGGTTGATCCGCCCGTCAGGAATGATTTATATCACGTCATGATATTGCTGTGGCCGAGCTCGACCTTCAACATGTCCGACGTGCCGAACCCCAAATTCTTACTTTCAGACGAAGTGCTTGCCGACCGTCTGGGCCTCACGACGCGAGAGTTCCAGAGATATTGCAAGCAAAATCTCATCAGGCTTTCCTCAACCGCCGCCGTCGGAGAGAGCGAGGGTTTCACGCTCACCTGCCAACTTGGAAATCGGGTCTGGGAAGGCCACGTCGTGAACGGGTGCATCACCTTCGAAGAGGTCAGATTCCTGCGCGGAAAACGCGCGACAAACCGACGCTAGGATCGAGCCGCGAGTATTGACTTCGACACTTCAGGAAGAGGAAAATCATGAGGAAACTTGCCAGCCTTGCTATTGCCGCATCGATGCCATTGACCGCCCATGCTGCGGCCAGGATGGTGTCTCAAAGCGGCGATTGGGGCGTCTATTCCTTTATGAGAAACGGATCTCGGGTTTGCTACGCGCTTTCGGTCCCGACGGAATCAGCACCCGCCAACGTGGATCATGGAAAGAATTATTTCCTGATCGCGCCAGCGGAGAAGGGAAGCGGCAATGAACCTGAAGCCGTCCTCGGATACACATTGAAATCTGGCTCGACCGTGGAGGTTTCAATCGGAGACAAGTCATTCGAAATGTTCGTCAAGGACAACACCGCCTGGGTTTCCGACGCCGCTCTCGCACCCGAACTCGTCAATGCACTTCGGGCTGGCAGCCAAATGACGTTGCATGCGACGTCGGCGCGAGGCACCCGTACAAGCTATACCTACTCACTCACAGGGGTGACCGCGGCGCTCGAGCGCGTTGCCCACTGCAGGTGAGGGAGAATTCAGCCTATTCCAAACGGGGCTCTCTGCTCGGGTGTCGCAAATTCCTTCGGGCGATGCCTGGGAGTCCTGCCACGGGCTGAAAGGAGTAGATCCAGTTCCTTTTTTGAGTTGCCAAACCGCTGAAGAACTCGTTCTGCCTCGTGCCGGCCAAGACTATAGCGCAGGCGTAGGCTTCGAACATCGTAACGAGCTTCTTCTTCGTCCTGTCTCTTAAATTCTCTCATTGTTGACCGCCCTCCGAACATCACGTGGTCTGCCGCAGCGGCTCGAAACCTCGCGTCGTTCTATCAACTCGACGTCCTCATGCGCCCACTTGGCAAATTCGTCCAAGGTGTCCGTCCGGGAAAAGGCGATGCCGAAATGGAATTCACGGTAGGCGACGGCGCCGTTTTCGATCCGCGATGCGTAACTTGGCCGATTGGCATTGCCCGATAGGTAGGCGCGCGATGGCTCGATCAGGAAAGGTTGCATGAGAGTGACTCCTCCGCAGGAGTAATGAGCGCCGCGAGCAACCGTTCCAATTCAAGGGAAATTATCACGTGATGATGTATCTAAGGGCTCAGAGCTGCAAAAAGGCGTAGATCGCTCTGCCCCATATCTCCGCGACGAACAGGACGACGGC